>JAYVOV010000586.1:0-14057 GCA_043757735.1 Burkholderiaceae bacterium | reverse complement strand
GCTCGAGCACTGCCAGTATGCGGCCCTGCGACCCGAGCCGGTCGCGCAACCCGACCAGCGTGGTTTCGATCGCGGTCGGGTGATGGGCGAAATCGTCGTAGACGGCCACACCCGCCACCGTGCCGCGCAGCTCCAGGCGGCGCCTGACGCCCTCGAAGTGGCCGAGCGCCGCTATGGCGTCGAGCGGAGCGACGCCAACATGCGCGGCCGCCGCGATCGCCGCCAGCGCATTGGCCCGGCTGTGTGCGCCGGACATCGTGAGCGAACACTCGCCGTGCCGGGTTTCGCCCTGCCAGACCTCGAAACGGGTGGCGTGCGCAGATTCGTTCAAGGCCCGCGCATGCCAGCCGGCGGGGACATCGAAGAACACCTGCCCGCTCCACACCCCGCGCGCCAGCACGCGCGTCAAAGCGGCGTCATGCCCGTTGACGACCAGCCGCCCGCCAACCGGCACGGTACGGACCAGGTGGTGAAACTGGGTCTCGATGGCAGCCAGATCGGGGAAGATATCGGCGTGATCGTATTCGAGGTTGTTCAGCACCGCCGTGCGCGGACGGTAGTGGACGAACTTCGCGCGTTTATCGAAGAAAGCGGTGTCGTATTCGTCAGCCTCGATGACAAACTGCTTCGAACGGCCGAGCCGGGCTGAGAACGGAAAATTGCGTGGCAGACCGCCGATCAGGAAGCCCGGTTCCAGGCCATTGGCCTCGAGAATCCAGGCCAGCATCGACGCGGTGGTGGTCTTGCCGTGCGTGCCGGCCACCGCCAGCACCCAGCGCCCGTGCAGCACCTGTTCAGCCAGCCACTGCGGGCCCGAGGTATAGGCGTCGCCGGCCTCGAGGATTGCCTCGATCAGCGGATTGCCCCGCGCCACGACGTTGCCGACCACATAGAGGTCGGGTTTCAGCTCGCGTTGCGAAGGGTCGAATCCTTCGATGAGATCGATCCCGAGCGCGCGCAGCTGGTCGCTCATCGGCGGATAGACGTTCGCGTCGCAGCCGGTCACCCGCAGGCCGCTCTCGCGGGCGATCGCCGCAAGGCCGCCCATGAAAGTGCCGCAGATTCCAAGTATGTGGATATGCATCGGGACCCCAGTTTACCGGAGCCGGCCGGCGCGCCTGCGGGACCCGGTCGGCTAGAATCAGGCCATGTCCGACACTACCGACCCGCTCCGGCGCGAGATCGCCGCCGTGGCGGCCCGCTTCATCGCTGACGCCGGCATGGACTATGCCGGCGCTAAGCGCAAGGCCGCTCTCGAAGTCTGCGGCGCGCACCCGTCGCGTGGTGCGCTGCCCGACAACGCCATGGTCGACGAAGCCCTGCGCGAGCACCTGGAGCTGTTCGACGAAGACCATGAGCCGAGAGTGCGCCAGATGCGCAGCGTCGCGCTCGAGCTGATGGCCGAACTGGGCGGCTTCTCGCCGCTGGTCACCGGTGCGGTCTGGAAAGGCATCGCGGCCGAACACGCGCCGCTGCATCTGCAGCTATTTCCGGACAATGCCAAAGAGGTGGAGTACTGGCTCCTGAATCGCCGAATCGAATTCGACGTCGACACGATCGGCCATTTTCGCGGCCGCGACGAAGTGACCGTGCTGAGCTTCATCTGGCAAGACACAGCCGTCATGCTGTCCCTGTATGGCCCCGACGATCAGCGCGGCGCGCTGCGCGATGGCACGCGCGGCGACCGCAAGGCCCTGCTGGCGCGACTGGAGAGCCCGCAGTGACGGAACCATCAGATCCGACGCCTGTAGCAGCGCCGACGCTTGTGGCGGGTCCGTCCTCTGCGGCGGGTCCGTCCTCTGCGGCGGGTCCGTCCTCCGCGGCAGGTCCGTCCTCCGCGGCCAGACGCGCTGCGCTGGCAGCGATCGCGCTGGCCGGCGCCGGCACTGGCGCCTGGTTCGGCTGGCAGCGCCTGAACAGCGGCGCCGAGCCCGGCGACGCCGCTGCCACCGCCCTGCTGCGCACGCTCGCCCTGCCCGACGCGCAGGGCGCTCCGTACGCGCTCTCGGTGCTGGCCGGCAAGACTGTCGTGCTCAATTTCTGGGCGACCTGGTGCCCGCCGTGCATCGACGAGATGCCCGAACTGGCCACCCTGCATCGGGAAATCGCTGCCAGAAACGGGCTGGTGATCGGCATCGGGATCGATTCCCCGGCCAACATCCGCGAATTTGCCTCGAAGCATCGATTCCCCTATCCTCTGCTGGTCGGTGGCATGGGGGGAGCCGAGCTTTCCCGCCAGTTTGGCAACACCGCCGGCGCCTTGCCATTCACTGTCGTGATTGCCCCGGACGGACGCGTCGCCCGACGAATCCTCGGCCGGATCAAACTGCCGCAACTGCGTGAAGTTGTATTTTCCAAGCTGGCAGCCTCCCTCCAAAATCCCAGTAAATTCAGCCAAAATCAGCAAACGGTAGACATTTCCGTTTAATTGAGCGCAAAATGCGCCCCTCACACGGAGGCGCAATGCTGATCTGGGTACTGCATGGACCGAATTTGAATCTGCTGGGCACCCGCGAACCGGGCATCTACGGCGCGACCACGCTGGCCGATATCGATCTCGGCCTGCAGGAGCAGGCGCGGGCGGCTGGTGCGCATCTCGAGTCGTTCCAGTCGAATCACGAAGGCTCGCTGGTCGATCGCATCCAGCAGGCCCCTGAGTCAGGCGTTTCTTTCATCGTGATCAACCCGGCGGCCTACACCCATACCAGCGTGGCCATCCGCGACGCCCTTGCCGCGGTCGCCATTCCTTTTGTGGAAGTTCACCTGAGCAACATCCATCGCCGCGAAGCTTTCCGTCATCACTCCTACCTGTCCGAACTGGCAGTGGGCGTGGTCGCAGGGCTCGGCCCGGCGGGCTACCGATACGCCCTTCAGTACGCGCTGCAACACAAGAGCACGTCGGCGTAAACCCCCAAGGAACCCGATTCATGGATTTGAGAAAACTGAAAACGCTGATCGACCTTGTCGCCGAGTCCGGCATCTCGGAGTTGGAGATCACCGAAGGTGACGGCAAGGTGCGCATCGTCAAAGGCCCCATCCATGTGCCGATGGCTGCCCCGATGACGCACCAGGTGGTGCATACGGCCTCAGCCGGTGGCTACGCTGCAGCCACACCGGTGGCCGAAGCGCCGGTGGTCACGGGGCATCTGGTCAAGTCGCCGATGGTCGGCACCTTCTACCGATCAGCCACGCCCGGCACTGACCCCTTCGTGAGCGTCGGCTCCACGGTGAAGGAAGGCGACACGCTGTGCATCATCGAAGCGATGAAACTGCTCAACGAGATCGAGGCCGACAAGTCGGGCACGATCAAGGCCGTGCTCGTCGAGAACGGCCAGCCGGTGGAATACGGCCAGCCCCTGTTCGAGATCGAGTGACGGCAGTATCCGCATGTTCGAGAAGATCCTAATCGCCAATCGCGGCGAAATTGCACTGCGAATCCAGCGCGCCTGCCGCGAACTGGGCATCAAGACGGTGGTGGTCCACTCGGAGGCAGACACCGAAGCCAAGTACGTCAAGCTGGCCGACGAGTCGGTGTGCATCGGCCCCGCCCCCTCGCGTGACAGCTATCTGAACATCCCGGCGATCATCAGCGCCGCTGAAGTGACCGATTCCGAGGCCATTCATCCGGGCTACGGTTTTCTGTCTGAAAACGCCGACTTCGCCGAGCGGGTGGAGAAGAGCGGATTCGTCTTCATCGGCCCGCGCCCGGATTCAATCAGACTGATGGGCGACAAGGTCTCGGCCAAGGACGCGATGCGCAAGGCAGGGGTCCCGGTCGTGCCAGGCTCGGAAGGTGCTCTGCCAGATGACCCGAAAGAAATCGTGCGCATCGGTCGCGCCGTCGGGTATCCGGTGATCATCAAGGCGTCGGGCGGCGGCGGCGGGCGCGGCATGCGCGTCGTCCACACTGAGGCGGCGCTCCTCAACGCGGTCGTGATGACCCGCAGCGAGGCGCAGGCGGCGTTCGGCAACCCGACGGTCTACATGGAGAAATATCTCGAGAATCCGCGCCACATCGAGATCCAGATCCTGGCCGACGAGTACAAGAACGCCATCTATCTCGGCGAGCGCGACTGTTCAATGCAGCGCCGCCATCAGAAGATTCTCGAAGAGGCGCCCGCGCCCGGCATCCCGCGCCGGCTGATCGAGAAGATCGGCACCCGTTGCACCGATGCCTGCAAGAAAATCGACTATCGCGGCGCCGGCACCTTCGAGTTCCTCTACGAAGACGGGGAGTTCTTCTTCATCGAGATGAACACCCGCGTCCAGGTCGAACACCCGGTGACCGAACTCATCACTGGCATGGACATCGTGCAGCAGCAGATCCGGGTGGCAGCCGGCGAACGGCTCACGCTGCGCCAGCGTGACGTCGTGCTGCGCGGCCATGCGATCGAATGCCGGATCAACGCCGAGCACCCGTTCACCTTCACGCCGTCGCCGGGCCGCATCAACACCTGGCATCCGCCGGGCGGACCGGGAATCCGGGTCGACTCCCATGCCTACACGAACTACGTGGTGCCGCCCAACTACGACTCGATGATCGCCAAGGTGCTGGCTTATGGCGATACCCGCGACCAGGCCATTCGCCGGATGCAGATCGCGTTGTCGGAAATGGCGGTGGAGGGCATCCAGACCAACATCGCACTGCATCGCGAACTGCTGGTCGACGCCAATTTCATCGCCGGCGGCACCTCGATCCACTATCTCGAGCGCAAGCTCGCCCAGCGCAAGGACGCGCACGGCGTGTAAGCGCGGGTTGCGTGTGAGCGCGGGCGCCGTCAAGGCGGCGCCCGCTTCCCCCTCCAGGACAAGGCCGATGGCAAGCTGGCGCGAACTCGTTTTTCTGGTCCCCGGCGATCGGGTCGAGGCGTGGTGCGACGCTTTGCTCGAAGCCGGCGCGTTGTCGGTCCAGGCCGAAGACGCCGACGCCGATTCGCCCGACGAACAGGCCCTCTTCGGCGAACCCGGCATGCCGGTGCAGCAGGCCGGCTGGCAGCGCACCCGGTTGCGCGCACTGCTCGGCGAGAATGCCGAGCCCGACGCGCTGCTGCGCGAGGCGGCTGACGCGATCGACGCGCCGATGCCCGGGTCGACCGAACTGGTGAGCTTCGACGATCAGGACTGGGTTCTCGCCTCGCAGGCGCAGTTCGAACCGATCGCCATCGAGAACCGGATTCTCATCACGCCCACCTGGCATCTCGACGTGCCGGTTCCCGCCGGCATGGTGCGCCTGATCCTCGATCCAGGCCTGGCCTTCGGCACCGGCAGCCACCCCACCACGCGGATGTGTCTGGGCTGGCTTGCCCGCGAGCTGCGGCCGGGTCAGCGGGTGATCGACTATGGCTGCGGTTCCGGCATTCTCGCGATCGCCGCAGCCCTGCTGGGTGCTGCAGAAGTCGCGGCCACGGACATCGATCCGCAAGCCTTGACCAGCACCCGCGACAACGCGCTCGCCAATGCGGTGCAGGTGCACACGCAGGAGACTTCCGCGCCACTGGCCGCTGCCGATGTGGTCCTGGCCAACATTCTGGCCAATCCTCTCAAGGTATTGGCGCCTGCCCTCTCGATGCTGGTGCGCCCGGGCGGGCACCTCGTGCTGGCCGGTCTGCTCGAGCGCCAGGTCGACGAGGTGGCCGCCTGCTATCCTGATATTGATCTGCGTGTGGCCGAGTCCATGGATGGCTGGGCTTGCCTGGCTGGCCCGCGCGTCCGATGATTCTCCGACCATGGCACTCGCCACTTCCTGTCCCCGTTGCCACACCGCGTTTCGCGTCGTTCCCGATCAACTGAAGATCCGGCGCGGGCTTGTTCGATGCGGTTCCTGCCGCCATGTCTTCTCCGGCATCGATTCACTGCGTTATATCGATGAGCCGGCCCCGCTCAGGCCGGCGCTTGCTGCCCCGGCCAATACCGCGGCGGCCAATATCGCGGCGGCCAATACCCAGGCGGCCAACACCGCGGCGGCCAACACTGCCGCGGCAATCGCCAGCCTGATCGAAGCCGATCCCTCGATCGGCCGATCGGCTCCGCCTGAACGTGCAGCGCCAGGCGAATCGCTTAGAGCAACAGCGACGCCACCGGCTGCAATTGACCAGAAAGTCGACCGGACAGTCGACCGGACAGTCGACCAGACAAGCCCATCCGAGGCAACGCTCGAGATCAGCCCGATCGAGACGCCGCCGCGCGACGGTGCCTTTGAACTCTCGGCGTTCAACTCGGTGGCCTTTGAAGACACACTGCCTCGAAGCAAATTCTCGGCAGTCACAGTCACCGAACCCGGCGACGACGCAGATACGGGGCGCGACTTCGCTGCGGACGACGATTCGACTGTGACCCTGCTGGAATCGCCAGCGCATGATGTGATCGCTCCCGCCGCCTGCCCGGAGATCGATGCCCACTGGCAGAATATCGCGGGAGCGGACACGGCACTCGATCTGGCAGCTGCCACACCGGGCGGAATGGTCCGCCAGGACACGTATCTGAGCACCCGAAAGCCAGGCGCACCCGTGATGTATCGGTCCTGGGGCACGCCTTCCCCAGGACAGTCGGCCAGCACGACGATCGTCATCGAGTCGTCGGCAGCGCCTTGGAACGATTCAAGCGCCACTATCGATGAGCCCGCCAACGACATCATCTCGTCGTTGGTCAGCAGCACACCGGGGCCAACACAGGGCTCGGCACACGCATTCGCCGCGTTTGACGAGGTCATCCCGAAACAGGAGCGCATCGCCGCAGATGCCGACGCCGTCGACTTCTTCGCGCCCCCTTCGAAAGCGCGCGGATTCACCAGCCGAGCCAACGCCTTCGCCATGGTGGCCTGCCTGGTGCTCGGGTTGATCCTGGCCCTGCAGTCGGCATTGGCCGCGCGCGACTGGCTGGCCGCGCGTGCACCGTTCCTGGAACCCACGCTCGCCAGCCTGAGCGGGATACTTGGACTGCAGATTCAGGCGCCACGCTCGCTGGATTCCCTGACGCTGGAATCTTTCGATCTTCAGGCCAGCGCCGTGCCCGGCGTACTGAACATGAGCGCACTGCTGCGCAACCGGGCCGATCATCCAGTCCGCTGGCCGGCCCTCGAGCTGACGCTCACCGACGGCGCCAGTGCGGTCATCGTGCGAAAGGTGCTGCTGCCCGCCGACTACCTCGGACGCACGCAGCGCCGCGAGTCGGTTCCCAGCGCACTCGAGCAGAACCTGAGCGTTGCCCTCGAAGGCGTCGACCTCCAGCCGACCGGCTACACCGTGAAGCTCTTCTACCCTTGAACCCTTCGGTGCCCGTCTCGTCACGGCCACCTATCCCGGAGCACTCGATGTCTCAGCGCATTCTGATCAGTGGCTCGGTCGCTTACGACACCATCATGGTGTTCGACGGCTACTTCAAGGACCACATCCTTCCAGAGCGCGTGCACATGCTCAATGTGGCGTTCCTCACGCCGCGCCTGAAGCGCGAATTCGGCGGCTGCGCGGCCAACATCGCGTACACATTGCGAGCGCTGGGCGGCGAGCCGGTGATTCTCGCCACGGTAGGCCAGGACGGGCGCGAATACCTCGAGCGCCTGGCGCGCCTGAACATCGACACCAGCCACGTGCAGTTGCTGCCAGATCACTACACCGCCCAGGCCTTCATCACGACGGACATGGCCGACAACCAGATCACTGCGTTCCATCCGGGCGCGATGTCGCAGGCACATCAGGTGAGCGCCGATGCTGGCCCGGCCGTTTTCGGCATCGTCGCGCCCAACGGCAAGGACGCGATGCTGCGCCACGCTCAGGAATTTACTAAGACGGGCCTACCGTTCCTGTTCGATCCCGGCCAGGGACTGCCGATGTTCGATGGCAGCGAACTGCGCGCGATCATCGACACCGCCACCGCAGTCGCGGTCAACGACTACGAAGCCGGCATGCTCACCGAGAAAACCGGCTGGACTGAAGAACAGATCGCCGCTCGCGTCAAAGCCCTGATCGTCACCCGCGGCGCCGAGGGTTCTCAGGTCTGGAGCAACGGGATCCGGGAGAACGTCGGGGCTGCGCCTATATCAGCAGCGCTGGACCCCACGGGATGCGGCGACGCCTACCGGGGCGGCCTGCTCTACGGCCTGGCGCAGGGCTGGGACTGGCTGCGCTGCGCCCGGTTGGGCAGCGTGATGGGCGCAATCAAGATCGAACAGCAAGGCGCTCAAAACCACCAGATTTCGCGCGAAGAAGTGGCTCGTCGCCACGAGGCCGCTTACTCGAGCCGTCCCTGGTAGCAGCGGCTCGGGCCGAGATGGCAGGAATACCAATTTAGCGAAGTGGCTTAATTGCCGCTTGAGCGCGACGCGGCACCCGATACCAGCTGCACTGCACGCATCGGAACATCGAGTCGTTGCGAAAGCCAGCGCAGCAAGGCTTCGTTGGCCTTGCCATCGACAGCTGGTGCGGCGACCTAGATCTTGATCGCGTCGCCGTGGTCGCCAATCGCTCCGCAAACCCGTGCATCGGGCTGCGCGCGCCGAAGCGCTCCGACAGGCTCCTAGACCAGCCGCAATACGGCCGACAACAAGGACTCGAGCAACATCAGCAGCGCCTGCGCTGCAACGATCAAGACCAGCGGAGAGAGGTCGACGCCGCCGATCAGGGGCATCACCCGCCGGATGGGCGCCAGAAACGGGCGTGTGAGGTGATCGATCACCGGCGCCACCGGCGCCTGCGGGTTCACCCATGACAAGACGGCCTGCAAGAGCACAAGCCCGATCAGCAGGTACAACGTCCATTTGCACAACCAGAACAACGCGATGAACAGCACGCCGCCGAACATCGGACCGCGGGCGAGCATCAGCATTGAATAGATCAGGGCCAGCAGCACCGACACGATCAGGGCGGCCGCAAGACTGGCCCAATCGACACGGCGAGAAGGCGGCAGCACGCGCCGCAGCGGCTTGACGATCCAGTCGGTGATGGCATTCACGAACTGCATCAGTTGATTGCGCGGCGACAACTGCTGTGACCATGCGACCGCGCGCAATACGCAGGCCGTAGCCAGCAAACTGCCAACGGTTTCAATCAGCAACCACAGAGCACTCATCATAGCGGAGGCATTCTCGCACAGATAAAAAAACCCGCGCCGTCAACCGAGGGCACGGGCTGGTGCATCAGGCACGGCGCATTGCAGCGGCGTGCGGGCGGCATCGGACTTACGGTTTGTTGCCCGTTGGAAACGGCCAGGCGGCAGCCGGATTCAAGGGCTTGGCTACCGCGACTGCAGCAGCTGGTTTCGCAGCGGCGGCTTTTGCGGGGGCCTTTTTGGCAGGCTTCTTGGCTGCGGCCTTCTTGGCGGGTTTCTTGGCTGCAGCCTTCTTGGCAGGCTTCTTGGCCGCTGCTTTTTTAGCGGCCGGCTTCTTCGCTGCTGCCGTCTTGGCTGCAGGCTTCTTAGCCGCAGGCTTCTTGGCCGCAGACTTCTTGGCCGCAGACTTCTTCGCAGCAGGCTTCTTCGCAGCAGGCTTCTTGGCCGCAGGCTTCTTCGCAGCGGCCGGTTTCTTGGCAGCAGGTTTTTTCGCGGCAGGCTTCTTGGCAGCGGGCTTTTTCGCAGCAGGTTTCTTGGCGGTTGCCATGTGGGAATCTCCTCAGGTTGTAAGTGCGAACATGGAAACTCGTGCCCGCCGGCGTCTGACGCCAGGTGGGCACGAGCTATTCATCGGCGCAAGAACTCGCGCGGCATGCCGCGGATTTCCTACGCTAATGAATTCGGCACAACAAAAATGCCAAACCCCGAGGCTTGGCATTTTTGTCGAGGGGACGACTGAACCGCTCACAGATGCGGAGCCGGCACCACTCGTCTGGAGACGAGGCGCCGTAGCTGAGCACTGACCGAGCAGATCTGTTCGTTGGTCCCTCAAAATCCATCCCTGAATCGCGGCACGCGGCCGCCTGGTCAATCCCAATTCAACGCGCCGCCGGTCTGATACTCGATCACGCGCGTTTCGAAGAAATTGCGTTCCTTTTTCAGATCGATCATTTCGCTCATCCACGGGAAGGGGTTTTCTTCCTGCGGGAACATGGGATCGAGCCCGATCTGCTGCGCGCGCCGGTTGGCGATATAGCGCAGGTAGCCTTTGAACATCGACGCGTTGAGCCCCAGCACACCGCGCGGCATGGTGTCCTCTGCATAGGCGTACTCGAGATCGACGGCCTGATGAAAGAGAACACGGATCTCATCGCGGAATTTAGGCGTCCACAGATGCGGGTTTTCGAGCTTGATGGTGTTGATGAGGTCGATGCCGAAATTGCAGTGCATCGATTCATCGCGAAGAATGTATTGATACTGCTCCGCTGCGCCCGTCATCTTGTTCTGCCGACCCAGCGCAAGGATCTGCACGAAGCCCACGTAGAAGAACAGACCTTCCATCAGGCAGGCGAACACGATCAGCGATTTCAGCAGCGCCTGATCGGTTTGCGGCGTGCCGGTCTTGAAATTTGGGTCAGTCAGCGTGTCGATGAATGGGATCAGGAACTCGTCCTTGTCACGGATCGACTTGACCTCATGATAGGCATTGAAGATCTCACCTTCATCCAGACCGAGCGACTCGACGATGTACTGATAGGCGTGCGTGTGGATTGCTTCTTCGAAGGCCTGACGCAGCAGGAACTGCCGGCACTCGGGCGCCGTGATGTGGCGATAGGTGCCCAGCACGATGTTGTTGGCCGCGAGGGAATCTGCGGTGACGAAGAACCCGAGGTTGCGGCGAACCAGCCGGCGTTCGTCTTCGGTCAGACCGTTGGGGTCTTTCCAGAGCGCGATGTCGCGGCTCATGTTCACTTCCTGCGGCATCCAGTGATTGGCGCAGGTGGCAAGGTATTTGTCCCAGGCCCATTTGTACTTGAACGGCACCAGCTGATTGACGTCCGAGGCACCGTTGATGATGCGTTTGTCTTCGACCCGCACACGCCGGTTGTCTTGCGCCGGCTGTGCGGCCAGGGCCGGCAACCCGGTATTAGACGGCAGTGCAATGACGTCTGGCTGCTGGGCCGCGGACTTCACTGCAACAGGCACGGCAGCGCCGGTCACGAGGGCCGGAGCGGCGACGGGGCCCCTCGGCATGGCCGGGCGAGCCGGCGTCAATGGTGTGGTTTCTTCCCAGGACAGCATTTAAGGTCTCACTTCAAATCGGGCACTTAAGCCTTTGTCTTGTCGCGAGATTTCGCCGTTATTCACAGACAAAATTTTACGACGGCTGTGGATAGCTCGCAACAATTTCACAACAGTGTCTTGACTTTTAAGACTGCCCGTCGGCGTTCTCGCAACACAATTTCACCGTTCACAAAAAGGGCAGCCTGTCAAATCAGACAAATCTACTGGCACGCCTCGCAGGTCGGGTCATCGATAGCGCAAAATTTTGGTGACTCATTGGCCTCACCCGAGACTGCAGAGACGCCCTGCCCGCCGTTGCCATATGAGAAGCCCGCGGAGAAGCCCGCGGCACTGCCATCTGCAGACACCGAGTTGAGCTGACCGATGCGATCCGAGGTGGATTTTTCAGCACTCGTTGCGCCCAGCGTGCGCAGGTAGTAAGTGGTCTTGAGTCCGCGCAACCACGCGAGCGAATACGTGTCGTGCAACTTCTTGCCCGATGCGCCCGCCATGTAGATGTTGAGCGACTGCGCCTGATCGATCCACTTCTGCCGGCGCGACGCAGCCTCGACCAGCCAGCCCGCATCGACCTCGAAGGCCGTGGCATAGATGGCGCGCAATTCGGCCGGAATACGATCTATGCGCGAGAGTGAGCCATCGTAGAACTTGAGGTCGGCGATCATCACCTCGTCCCACAAGCCCATGCGTTTGAGGTCGCGGACCAGGTAGTCGTTGACCACCGTGAATTCGCCTGAGAGGTTCGACTTCACATAGAGATTTTGATACGTGGGCTCGATGCAGGCCGACACCCCGATGATGTTCGAGATGGTTGCCGTGGGTGCGATTGCGACGCAGTTGGAATTGCGCATGCCATACGCCGCGATGCGCTGACGAAGCGCCGCCCAGTCGAGGGTCTCGGAGCGGTCGACCTCGACATACCCGCCACGCTCCTTCTCGAGCAGATCGAGCGAATCTTTGGGCAAGATGCCCAGGTCCCACAGTGAACCCTTGAAGCTCGAGTAGCGGCCGCGTTCTTTGGCCAGTTCGGTCGACGCCCAGTAGGCGTTGTAGCAGACCGATTCCATGGAACGGTCGGCGAACTCGACCGCCTCGGGGCTGGCGAAAGGCACACGCATCAGGTGCAGGCAGTCTTGGAAACCCATGATGCCCAGGCCCACCGGCCGGTGCTTGAGGTTGCTGTTGCGCGCCTTGCCAACCGCGTAGTAGTTGATGTCGATGACGTTGTCGAGCATGCGCATGGCGGTGCGCACCGTGCGCGCAAGCTTGTCCTGGTCCAGGGCAAACCGGGGCATGCCATCGGCGCCAGCCACTTCCACCATGTGCGCAACCAGATTCACCGAGCCCAGGTTGCAGACCGCGATTTCTGTGGCACTGGTGTTCAGGGTGATCTCGGTGCACAGGTTGGAGCTGTGCACGACGCCCATGTGCTGCTGCGGGCTGCGCAGGTTGCACGGGTCTTTGAAGGTGAGCCAGGGGTGGCCGGTCTCGAACAGCATGCTGAGCATGCGGCGCCACAACTGAACCGCCGGGATCGTCTTGAAGACTTTGATCTCGCCGGCGGCGGCCTTCTGCTCATAGCGCACATAGGCTTGTTCGAAGGCGCGCCCGACCTTCTCATGCAGGTCGGTGCAGTCGGACGGCGAGAACAGCGTCCAGTCTTTGCCTTCCATGACGCGCTTCATGAACAGATCGGGGATCCAGTTCGCGGTGTTCATGTCATGGGTGCGGCGGCGGTCGTCGCCGGTGTTCTTGCGCAGTTCGAGGAATTCTTCGATGTCGAGATGCCAGGTCTCGAGATAGGCGCAGACCGCGCCCTTGCGCTTGCCGCCCTGGTTGACGGCCACGGCGGTGTCGTTGACTACCTTCAGGAACGGCACCACGCCCTGGCTCTTGCCATTGGTGCCCTTGATGTGGCTGCCCATGGCGCGCACCGGCGTCCAGTCGTTGCCCAGACCGCCCGCGTACTTGGCCAGCAGCGCGTTCTCTTTGATGGCCTCGTAGATGCCATCGAGGTCGTCGGAGACCGTGGTCAGGTAGCACGATGACAGCTGCGAACGCTGGGTGCCGGCGTTGAACAGCGTGGGCGTGGAACTCATGAAGTCGAACTTCGAGAGCTGCTCGTAGAACTCGATGGCGCGCCCTTCACGATCGATCTCGTTGAGCGCCAGGCCCATCGCCACACGCATGAAGAACGCCTGCGGCAGCTCGATCCGAACTTCGTCGATGTGCAGAAAGTAGCGGTCGTAGAGCGTCTGCAGACCCAGATAGCCGAACTGCAGATCACGGCCGGCCTGCAGGGCCGCACTCATGCGCTCGAGGTCAAAGTGGGCGAGCTTCTCGTCGAGCAGCCCGGCGTCGATGCCGCGGCGGATGAACTGCGGGAAGTACTCGGGATAGCGGGCCTGCATCTCGCCCTGCGCGACTTCTTCAAACAGCACTTCGCGGCGGATGGTGTGCAGCAGCAGCCGGGCGGTAACCTGGCTGTAGGCCGGGTCTTTTTCGATCAGGGCGCGCGCCGACAGGATGGTGGACTTGTGCACTTCTTCGATGGGCACGCCGTCATAGAGGTTCTTGATCGTGTCGATCAGCACCGCGTCGACGCTGGTGTAGGCCTCCAGACCCACGCAGGCGGCCGCAACCAGCGAACGCAGGCCGGCCTCGTCGAGCGGGCGGCGCTGGCCGGCATCGACGACATGCAGTGCCGGCCGCTCGGGCTGCACACCCTGCTGGCGTGCGGCACGCTCCTGCGTTCGGCGTTCGCGATACAGCACATAGGCACGAGCCACTTCGTGTTCGCCCGAGCGCATCAGGGCCAGTTCGACCGCGTCCTGGATGTCTTCGATGTGGAAGATGGCGCCGCCCGCCTTGCCGCGGGTGAGCGCGTTGATCACCATGCCGGTCAGCTGGTCGACCATTTCGCGCACCCGCGC
>JAYVOV010000585.1:0-3742 GCA_043757735.1 Burkholderiaceae bacterium | reverse complement strand
TCCAATTGTAATCATAGTAAGGGGGCGTTGTGTAGAACACCTTCACCTTGGTCGGGTCGACCTTCTTGTCGGCAACGAATTTCTCCCAGACCGAAATGTTCAAGGCGCCCGCGTCGACCTTGCCGCTGGCCACGGCCGCGATCGTGGCGTCGTGCGCGCCGGAGAAACTCACCCGCTTCAGATCGACGTCAGGGTTGACCCTGGCTGCCAGCAGGAAACTGCGCGGCATCAGATGGCCCGAGGTGCTCGACTGAGAACCGAAGCTCAGCGTCTTGCCCTTGAGGTCTTCGAGCCGGTTGATGCCCGAACCGGCATCGGTGATGAACACCGAACGGAACCTTTCATCTTCTTCACGCTGCACAAGCGGCACCGCCTTGCCGCCGGAGCGCACATTGGCCTGCACGAAAGTGAAGCCGCCGAACCAGGCGAGGTCGATCTTGCGATTGACCAGCGTCTCGACCGCCGCTGCATAGTCGCTGACCGGTGTCCACTCGACCTTCATGCCGAGTTTCGATTCAAGGTACTGACCAAGGGGCGCGAACTTGCGCGCCAATTCGGTGGGGGACTCATCGGGAATGGCCGAGACGCGCAGCACAGCCTGGGCCTGAGCCCCGACGGCGGCGGCCCACAGACAGGTCGCCGCGGCAACGCGAACGGCACGGCTGAATCGGGCTGCGAGCAAAAACATGAGACGAACTCCTGAGGTGCAGACGCAATCGCAAGGGGCCAAAGTATAGGGGCGGCGCTGCTTTTATGCTGCGCTTGCCCCCAGGCGCTGCGCGGCTCAGGGGGCCGGGCGCTGCGCGACCATGCCGACCAGCGCCGACAAGCCGCGATGGCGCTCGCCCTCGTTCAGCTCGGCTTCGTAGTCGCGCATTTCCAGAATCGTCAATCCGGCGAAGTCTTCGCGCAATTGTTCAGTGGTGTACAAGTGCGAAGCCAGACCCGGCCCACCGGTCTTGAGTTCGAGCTGCCGGGGCGTGTAGCCCTGCAGAACCAATATCCCCCCGGGCTTGAGCGCCGCGACCATGCGGGCGAACAGGCGCTTGCGCAGCGCCGGCTCGACGAACTGAATGAAGATGGCTGCGACACCGTCGTAGCGCGCCTGTGGCCAGGGCCAGGCTTCGCAATCGGCCACCTCGAACGACACCGAGACGCCTGAGCGCTGCGCGAGCCGCTGGGCCTTGGCCACTCCCGCCGACGCGACGTCGAAGGCATCGACCTGATGGCCCTGACCGGCGAGCCAGACGCTGTTGCGACCTTCGCCGTCGGCCACGCACAGCACTTTGCCGGCCGCCGGCAGGTGATGCGCCTGCTCGCGCAGGAACGCATTGGGCGCTGTCCCGAACAGGTAGTCATCTGTGCCGTAGCGCGCATTCCAGGTGGCGGCGGCATCTTTGAAGCCGGCGCCGCTCAATTGCCGATCTCCGCCAGATTGGCCTGGTTGAAGGCCAGCGCCTGAGCGGCCATTCGATCGAACCGCCGCGCGATGTTGCCGCAGACGAGATCGCAGAGCGCGTAGACCGATTCGTCGGCGATCCGGTAGTAGACGCTGGTGCCGCGGTTGTCTCGCTCGACCAGCCCCTGTTTGCTCATCAGCGAGAGGTGCCGCGAGATGTTGGCCGAGGTGAAGCCGCACAACTGGGCGAGTTCGCCGACATTGCGCTCCCGTTCACGCAGAAGATTGAGCATAAGCAGGCGGGTTGGCTCCGCCAGGACCTGAAAATAGTGGGCGACCTGTTCGAGCGCCTCGGGCGGCAGACCGTGCATGCAAAGCCCCTGTGGTTGCGGTGTTTTGATCATGTTGCCTCATTTTCGGCTGTTAGCTGGCTATTTGCTCAATTCACTTATTGACTATTTAACCATTTACTTACATAATTAATCAAGAGATTCCTACCTGACGACCCAACACGCGTCGTTCGCACCTGGAGCACATTGATGCACAAACGCCTTTGCCTGGTCAGCGCCTTGGCCGTCGGCTTATCCAGCCTGCCAGCCTTCGCTCAGGCTGAGCCATTGCGAACAATCGCGGTAAGCGCGCCGGCCGCGGCGCACGCCAGCGCATTCGACGGGGTAGTGGAAGCCGTCCGCCAGACGGTGGTCGCGGCACAGGTGGCCGGCGCCCTGGTGAGCCTTGAAGCGAAGGTGGGCGATCGGGTCAAGGCGGGTCAGGTGCTGGCGCGTATCGATGCCCGCGCCGCGCTGCAGACCGCCACCGCCGCCGACGCCCAGGTCAATGCCGCCCGCGCGGCCCTTGAAGTCGCCACCCGCGATTTCGACCGTCAGAAGCAGCTGTTCGAGCAACGCTTCATCAGTCAGGCGGCACTCGACCGGGCCGAGTCCGAATTGAAATCAACCCAGGCACAGGTCAATGCGCAAATGGCGCAAGCCGGTGCCTCGCGCACGCAATCCGGACTGTTTGTCGTCTACGCACCGTACGCGGGAATGGTGTCAGACATGCCGGTCGCTCTCGGCGACATGGCGCTGCCCGGCAAGCCGCTGTATACGCTGTACGATCCTCAGGCCTTGCGCGTCACGGTCTCGATCCCCCAGTCCCTGGTGTCGCAGGCGATCCCAGCGCCGGGTGCGAGCAACGGCGCCGCAGCCATCCGGATCGAACTGCCCGCCGCTGGCGGCACGCCGCGCTCGTTCACCCCTTCGCGGGTACAGATGCTGCCGACCGTCGACCCGGCCACGCACACCGTTCAGGTCCGCCTCGATCTGTCACCAGAGGTGCCGGGCCTGGCACCCGGCATGTTCGCGCGCGTCTGGTTCACCATCACCGGCGCTGCTGTTGCGGGCGCCCGCCTCTATCTGCCCCTCGCCAGCATCGTCAGACGCGCTGAAATGGTCGGGGTCTACGTGATCGACGCCAGCGGCAAACCGGTGCTGCGGCAGATCCGCCTTGGCCGGACAGACGGCGATCGGGTGGAAATCCTCTCCGGGGTTGCCGCCAATGAACGCGTGGCCCTCGACCCGCAAGCAGCCGCCAGAGTCCGATGACCATGGCCCGCTCGAGCGACTCCCCGCACGCGGCCGCGCCACTCGGCATCGCGGGCCGCACCGCGGCATTTTTCCAGCGCGCGCAGATCACCCCGCTGCTCGCCCTGGTCGCTCTGCTGCTGGGCATCTTCGCAGTGATGGTGACCCCGCGCGAAGAAGAACCCCAGATCGACGTGACGATGGCCAACGTGCTGATCCCATTTCCCGGAGCCGCCGTCCGAGAGGTCGAACAGATGGTCGCGACCGCGGCCGAACAAGTGCTCTCGCGGATTGCCGGCGTCGAGCATGTGATGTCGGTGTCGCGGCCCGGCATCGCGATCCTCACGGTTCAGTTCAAGGTGGGCGTGCCGCGCAGCGAAGCCCTGGTGCGCCTGCGTGACGCAGTCGACAGCAACGCCGACTGGCTGCCGCGCGGGCTGGGTGTGCTGCCGCCGCTGGTCAGGCCGACAGGCATCGATGACGTGCCGATCGTGGCGCTGACACTTTTTTCTCGTGACCCGCAGATTGGTGCCTACGACATCGAACGTGTCGCCCACAGCATCGAGGCCGACATCAAGCGTGTGCCGGGCACCCGCGAGGTCGTCACGCTCGGCGGACCGGGGCGCGCCGTCATGGTCGAACTCGACCCTGTGCGCATGGCCGGCGCTGGCATCACCGTGGCCGATCTTCGCCAGGCACTCAACTCCGCCAATCTGGGCGCCCCGATCGGCGACCTGTTGAGCGGCAACCGAACCGTTGC
>JAYVOV010000584.1:0-14119 GCA_043757735.1 Burkholderiaceae bacterium | reverse complement strand
CTGCGTTTCAGACGGGCAAGTCGTGGGACTGGACCGAACTGCGGCCTCAGACACTGTGCGGCTTTGCGCCAGGCACACCCATGAGTATCGTGCCGGTGATCGCCGTCTACGCCGCCATCTGCAAGGAGCTCGGCCTGCCGCTGCGCTTTCCGGGCAAGCCTGGCGCATGGCGCTCCCTTTATCAGGTGACCGAATCCGCGCACTTCGCGAATGCCGCGCGCTGGGCCGCCACCGAACCGGGCTGCTCGAACCAGGCCTACAACATCACCAACGGCGACTACTTTCGCTGGTGCAGCGTCTGGCCGCGTTTTGCTGAAGTATTTGCCATGCCCTGGGCCGAACCGCAGACGATTTCGCTCACCGCCCAGATGGCCGACAAGGCGCCGCTGTGGGAAACAATGATCCGCAAATACGGGCTGCAGCCCTTCGCCTTCGATCAGGTGGCCGCGTGGCCGTTCGGCGACTATGTATTCGGCAGCGACTGGGACGTGATGTCCAATCTGACCAAATCGCGTCAGCACGGATTTCACGATGTGGTCGACTCCGAGGAGATGTTCGTGCGGCTGCTCGGCCAGTTCAGACGCGAGCGCATCGTGCCCTGAGCGGCGGATCGAACGCCACTGCCGGCCGAATCAGATCGAAGAAAAACCGCCTTCAGGCCGACTCGATCACGCCTGGCGCACCATGACGTGAACACCGAGCGCAAACCATGCCCATCACCGTCTTTCGCACACGCCGCATCCTCACGATGAACCCTGCCCAGCCGCTGGCCACCCATGTGGCGGTGCACGACGGCAGGGTGCTGGGCGCCGGATCGCTCGACGCCCTGAGCGGTTGGGGGCCCTATGACCTGGACGAGCGATTCGCCGACAAGATCCTGATGCCCGGATTCGTCGAGGGCCACAGCCATGTCTCGGAAGGCGCGTTCTGGCGTCTGGTGTATGTCGGCTTTCACGATCGCATCGACCCCGACGGCCGCGTCTGGCATGGCCTGCCCTCGCTCGACGCGGTGATCGGTCGCCTGAGCGAACACCACGCGCGCATGACCGATCCCAAACGCCCGCTGATCGCATGGGCGTTCGACCCGATCTACTTCAAGGATCGGCATTGCGACCGTCGCGACCTCGATCAGGTCTCACGCGATCGCCCGGTGGTGATCATGCACGCGAGCGGGCACATCCTCAGCGTCAACAGCGCCGCGCTGGCCGCGGTCAATTGGCTGCGACGCGGCCTCGATCACCCGGGTATCGCGCTGGGCCACGACGACCAGCCGACCGGCGAACTGAAGGGCCCCGAGGCCATGACGCCGCTGCTGCATTTCTGCGGCCTCGATCGCGAGGCGATGACCAACGAAGATGCGCTGCTGCGCTTCTCGCGGTTGTGTGTGCGCAAGGGCGTGACCACCGCGACCGATCTGCTGAACACGCTGACGCCGTCGACCGTGGCGACGATGCTGCGCACCACCGGTGATGACGCCTTCGCCGCGCGGATCGTGCCCTTCCTGCGCCTGGTGTCGGAGCCGGTCGACGACACGATGACGCGCGCCAAGGCTCTGCGCAACATGAGCACCGAACGCCTGCTGCTGGGTCGCGTCAAGATGGTCATCGACGGGTCGATCCAGGGATTCTCGGCGCGCTTGCGCTGGCCCGGCTACTACAACGGCGAACCCAATGGCCTCTGGTACACGGCGCCCGAACATCTGCTGCAGGCGCTGTCAGCAGCGCTCGAACAAGGGGTGATGGTGCATTTGCACACCAATGGCGACCAGGCCACTGAACTCGTGCTCGACACCCTCAAGACCGCGCTCGCCCGGCATCCGGCGCCAGATCACCGCTTCACGCTTCAGCATTGCCAGCTGGCCGACGCCGCGCAGTTTCGGCGCATGAAGACGCTGGGCCTGTGCGTCAACCTGTTCGCCAACCACACCTTCTACTGGGGCGACGAACACTACGCACTGACGGTGGGGCCTGAACGCGCCGAACGCATGAACGCCTGTGCCACCGCACTGGCCAATGGTGTGCCGCTGGCCATCCATTCAGACGCGCCGGTCACCCCCATGGGGCCGCTGTTCACCGCCTGGTGTGCGGTCAACAGGCGTACGTCATCAGGCCGGCTGCTGGGCGGGCACGAGCGCATCGGCGTGGCCGAGGCACTGTCGGCGATCACGCTGGGCGCGGCCTATACCCTCGGACTCGACGCCGAGATCGGCTCGATCGAGACCGGCAAGCGGGCAGATTTCGCGGTGCTGGAAGACGACCCCCTGGCAGGCCCGCCGGAGACGCTCAGAGACGTGCGGGTGTGGGGAACGGTGCTGGGCGGAAGGGTGTTCGAGGCCGGTCGCTGAACATCGGGCACAGCCGCCGCAACCGGCTCAGAAAACATTCAGATCGAGATTGACGTCGAGCGTGAGCCGGGCGCCGGACATGTCGACCGCTTCGCGGCCCTCGGCGCTGCCGTAGATCAGGAAATGAGCCAGCGCGCCGTTGCTGCGCGAGCCCTGGAAGTCAGCCGAATGAGCGTCGACATACGCTGCCACGTCGGGATTGTCGGCAAGGTAGCGCGCACCATTGAAGTTCTCGAGAAGGGACCCGGCCGCACGGCCTTCCCATACGCCGAACAGGTTGTAGTGAGCAAACAGCACGCCGTCGTCCAGGTGCAGGTCGCGCAAGTCGGCGTAATGGCTCGCATAGTAGGCAGGCTGGAACCAGACATTGGGCAGCCGCCCCTGGTTTGCGCCGACACTCATGTAATGCTCGGCCGCCGCGGCCAGCGAAACGGTAGGCACCAGATCTGGACTGCCCAGCAGGTAGTACACCGGATCGAACAACAGCGTCGGGTTGACGCCCTGAGCCACGGTGCCAGTGCGGGCCGGGTTCACCATTTCAAAACTCTTGTCGGCGAAGCGCAGCTGCTCGACGCCGATCAAGGTATCGAGCACCTCAGGCAGGAACTTGTCGATGACGTGCCAGTGCGCGAACTCGCGGATCACCCGATACTCGGTGCTGGACCCGGCATACACCGCAGCGTCACGCCCCGAGCCGCCCGCCAGCACATCGGCGCCAGGGCCGCCGGTCAGGGTATCGTCGCCGGCGCCGCCATTGATCGTGTCGTCACTGGCCGTGCCGCTCAGCAAGTCATTTCCGCTGGTTCCGTTGATCAACACTTTGAGGCTCTCCTGCAATCGGTGAAGGCGCGCTGCAAAACTGCGTCGCGCTGATGCAAGTCACTCTAGCGGCGGGCAGCACCCTCGCCAGTGGCGTTTATCACAGGGGCATGCCATGTTGCGGCCAAAACCACGACCGCTCGTCAGCCACCTTGCCGGCGACGAACGCTCGAAGATCAGAACACCGTTGGCCACAGTCGGCAGAATCCGGTCCCGGGTCACTCACCGACAGCCATCAGCCCAATGCTTCGATCGTAGAATCGTCGGCGTGGCGGGATCGTGTCACGCCACCCAGAAATCCCGGCCGAAAGTCTCCCCGAAAGACCCCCTTGCTCTCACGCCTCGCAACCCGACTGCCCTTCTACTATGGCTGGCTGATCGTGTTCGTCGTGTTCCTCACGATGGCGATCGGGGTGAATGCGCGGACCGCGTTCTCACTGCTTTTTCCACCCATCCTCGACGAGTTCGGCTGGGAGCGCGGCGTCACGGCCGGTGCGTTCTCCTTCGGGTTCCTGATCTCGGCGGTGCTCAGTCCCACGCTGGGACGGCTGATGGACCGCCGCGGTCCGCGCGTGGTGATGGAGCTGGGCGTGGCAGCAACCACGGCTGGCCTGCTGCTCGCCACGCTGGCCAGCGAGCCCTGGCACATCTACGCCACGCTCGGCGTGCTGGTGGGCGCTGGCAGCGTCTGCCTGGGCTATACGGGTCAGGCGCTGTTCCTGCCCGCCTGGTTCGTGAGCCGCCGCGGTCTCGCGATGAGCATTGCATTCTCGGGCGTCGGGGCGGGCTCGATCGTCATGCTGCCCGCCCTTCAGACCCTGATCGAGACCAGCGGCTGGCGCGCCGCCTGCTGGACCCTGGGCATCGTCACCTGCGTCGTTCTCGTACCCTTGAATCTGCTGCTGCGCCGGCGCCCCGAAGACCTCGGTCTGCAGCCCGACGGTGATGCCGCGCCGGGCGCTGTCGCGCGCAAGCTCAACGTCGTCGATGCCGACTGGGCCGCGGTCGACTGGACCCTGGCGCGGGCTCTGCGCACCGCCCGCTTCTGGTGGGTGGCACTGGCCTACTTCGGTGGGCTGTTCGCCTGGTATGCGGTCCAGGTCCACCAGACAAAATACCTGGTCGAAACCGGTTTCAGCCCGACCCAGGCGGCCTGGGCGCTCGGGGCGGTCAGTCTGGCCGGCGTTCCCGGGCAGATCGCCCTCGGCCATCTTTCGGATCGCATCGGCCGCGAAATCGTCTGGACCATCGGCTGCCTGGGCTTCGCGCTCACCTACGCGGCGCTGCTGCTGCTGGAAGGGCGGCCCAGCCTGCCGCTGCTCTACCTGATGGTGCTCACGCAGGGTGTGCTCGGCTACGGCATGACCTCGGTGGTGGGCGCCATTCCAGCCGAGATCTTTGAAGGCCGGCACTACGGATCGATCTTCGGCACGGTGATGCTGGCAGCCATCAGCGGCGGCGCTGCCGGTCCCTGGATCACCGGGGTGCTGCACGACCGAACCGGCAGCTATGCGCCGGCATTCTGGCTGTCGATCGCCATCTGCGGTGTGTCGGCCTTCGCGATATGGCGGGCGGCCCCAGGTGGGGTGCGGGCAGTCGCGGGGCGGGTTCGGTGAGCGCAGGGTCGCGCAATGCGCGCATGAATCGCAGGGTCGCGCAATGCGCGCATGAATCGAAATCCCGCTCGCGCTACTCTAGACGCTGTCGCAATCGTCCCTCGGGAGTTTTCATGGACACATTGGCCAGTGCTCGCGCCAGTCAGCCCTCGTTGCGCGCACGCGCCGACGAGATCGAACGTGCCCGTCGACTGCCTGCCGACATCGCGCATCAGTTCGCGCAGGCAGGTTTCTTCCGAATGGCGGTGCCGCGCAGCCTCGGCGGGCTCGAAATGGCACCAGCCACCATCATGGGCACCATCGAATCCGTCGCCCAGGCCGACGCCTCCGCCGGCTGGAACGTGATGATCGGCGCCACGTCGGGCATGTCGGCGGCTTATCTGGCGCCCGCGGCCGCGCGCGAAATCTACGGCGATCCGCTCGTCATCACCGGCGGCTCCAATACCCCGACCGGACGCGCCCTACCCGACGCTGACGGCTTTCGCCTGAGCGGGCGCTGGCCCTGGGTCAGCGGCAGCGCCAACTGCCGATGGCTAAAGGGCATATCGGTGGTGATCGAGGACGGCAAACCGCGGCTGCTGCCCAACGGCATGCCCGATGCCCGGATGATGGTATTTCCGGCCTCGCGCGCAACCCTCATCGACACCTGGCAGGTGGCTGGCTTGAATGGCACGGGCAGCGGCGACATGGAGGTCACGGACATTGCTGTGCCCGAGGGCTTCACCTATTCGCTCGTCACAGGAACGCCAGTCGAACAGGGCGCGCTCTACAAGTTTCCCGCCTTCGGCCTGCTCGCGCTGGGCATCGCCGCGGTCGCGCTGGGCAACGGACGCGCCGCCATCGAAGACCTCATCGAACTGGCCGGCGCCAAGAAGCCGCAAGGCTCCAGGCGCACGCTGGCCGAGCGCGGCGCAGCGCAGGGCGAACTCGCACAGGCCGAGGCCATCCTGCGCGCTGCCCGGGCTTTCTACTACGAAGCGATCGGCGATGCCTGGCGCAAGGCGCAGCAGGGCGATCCGATCGGCATCGAGGACCGCGCGGCGCTGCGCCTGGCCGCCACCCATGCCACCCGCAGCTCGGCCGACGTGGTGCGTCGCATGTACGAAACCGGCGGCGGCTCGGTGCTGTATTCGTCGCACCCGCTGCAGCGCCGGTTTCGCGACGCTTATGCCGCCACGCAGCACATGATGATCGCTCCGCCCACCTGGGAACTGGCGGGACGGGTGCTGATGGGGTTGCCGACCGATGCGAGCATGCTGTGAGCGCGCCGCGCGACTCAGCAGGGCCGCCACCCTCGGGCACGCCGCAGCCTGGTCTGAACCGGCGCTTCGTGCTGGCTCGCCGGCCCGACGGACTGCCCGCCCCAACCGACTTCAGACTGGAAACGGTGCCGCAGAGCCTGCCTGAACCCGGCCAGCTGCTGGTGCGAAACCGGTTCATATCGGTCGACCCAGGCACCCGCGGACGACTCGGCGACCGCGAAACCTATGCGCAGCCGCTGGCGCTGGGCGAAGTCATCCAGGCGGCCAGCGTCGGCACTGTCGAGCTGTCCAACAATCCGCGCTTCAAGTCCGGCGACTGGGTGGCCGCAGCCTTCGGCTGGCAGCAGTGGGGACTCTCGGACGGTCGCGGCATCCGGGTCATTCCCGACAATGGCCTGCCCTGCTCCACCGCTATCGGCGTTCTGGGCATTCCGGGCCTGACCGCCTACTTCGGCATGCTCGAGATTGGCGCGGTCAAAGCCGGCGAGACCGTGCTCGTGACTTCCGCAGCCGGCGCGGTCGGATCGGCCGCCGGCCAGATGGCGATGATCGCGGGTGCGCGTGTGGTCGGCACCGCAGGCGGGCCCGCCAAGTGCCGCTGGCTGACCGACGATCTCGGGTTTGCCGGCGCCATCGACTATCGGTCGCAACCAGACATGACACGAGCAGTGGCGCAAGCCTGCCCTGAGGGCGTGGACGTGCTGTTCGACAACGTCGGCAACGCCATGATCGACAGCACGCTGCCACTGATGAAGCGTGGCGGGCGCATCGTGGTGTGCGGTCAGATGGCCGACTACAACAAGCCGTCCGACGAAGCAGCAGGGCTGAAAAACACCCGCGCCTTCATCGGCCAGCGGCTCACCATGCGCGGGCTTGTCGCCTTCGATCATTACAAGGAATTCCCGGGCGCCTGGGCACGCATGACGCAATGGATTGCCGAAGGCAGACTCAAGTACCGAGAAGACATCGTCGACGGTTTCGAGAGCCTGCCGTCGGCATTCATCGGGCTGTTCAGCGGCGAAAATTTTGGCCGCCGAGTGGTCCGGGTCACTTGAGCTGGACAAAACCATGACACCCCCCGAAAGCCTCGCCACTGCGGCCCGCTGGGTCGACGCCGCCCAGCGCATCGTCGTGCTCACCGGTGCGGGCATTTCCACCGACTCCGGTATCCCCGACTTTCGCGGTCCGCAGGGCGTATGGACTCGCAACCCCGCCGCCGAAAAGCAATCGACCATCCAGAACTACCTGGCCGACAGTGAGGTCCGAAAGGCCGCCTGGCGCGGCCGCCTCGAACACACCGCCTGGCGCGCCAGACCCAACCGTGGCCACGCGGCATTGGTTGCGCTGGAGCGACGCGGCAAGCTGCACGCCTTGATCACCCAGAACGTCGACGAACTGCACCAGATCGCCGGCAACTCCCCCGACAAGGTCGTCGAGGTGCATGGCACGATCCGCCGTGTGATGTGCTGGCAGTGCGGCGAACGCGCACCGATGGAAAATGCGCTGGCCCGAGTGCGTGCCGGCGAAGAAGACCCGGCTTGCCGCAGCTGCGGGGGCATCCTGAAGAGCGACACCATCTCGTTCGGCCAGGCGCTGGTGCCCGAGGTGATCGAGCGTGCGATGCAGGCAGCCGGCGAGGCCGACCTGCTGCTGGCGATCGGTTCGACCTTGCAGGTCTATCCGGTGGCGGGCGCGGTTCCGTTGGCCAAACGCGCCGGGGCCCGGGTCGTGATCGTCAACGCCGAACCCACCGGCATGGATGATCTGGCCGACGCGGTGCTCCGCGGATCGATCGGCGAGATCCTGCCATTCCTCTGCGGCGACACGCCCGCTGCCCACTGACCGGCGCCGCACCAGCCGAATGTCGCGCTCAGGCGCGTTCGCTGGCCTCGCGCGCCTTGATGCCTTTGTCCCATTTTTCGAGCCACCACGCGTACTGGTGCGGCCAGCGATCGAAATCGGGATCAATGCCCATCTGGTGCGCGGCATGCAATGCCCAGAACGGATCGAACAGAAATTGCCGCCCCACCGCGATGAGGTCGGCGCCGCCGCTCTGGAGAATCTCTTCGGCGTGGCTGCCATCGCGGATCAGGCCCACCGCCGCCGACAGGATGCGCGCCTCGTCGCGAATACGGCGCGCGTACGGCACCTGGTAGCCCGGTGCGCGCTGCAGATTGGCGTTGGTCGCGCCACGCGGCGTATTGCCGCCGGATGAACAATCGATGACATCGATGCCGCAGCCCAGCAGCTCGCGCGCGAAGACCACGCTGTCGTCCATGGTCCAGCCGCCATCGAAGCCGTCTTCACTGGAGATCCGAACGAACAGGGGCGTGCCCGACGGCAGGGCGGCACGCACCGCCGCAGCCACCTCGAGCGGATACCGCATACGCCCTTCCAGGCTGGCGCCATACGCATCGGTACGAAAGTTCGACAGCGGCGACAGGAATGAATGCAGCAGATAGCCATGCGCCATGTGAAGCTCGATGATCTCGAACCCGGCAGCCAGCGCTCGCAAAGCCGCATCGACAAACGCCTCACGGGTGCGCGCCATGTCCGCCTCATCCATTGCCCGGGGCACCAGCCAGCCCTCGGCCAGCGCGACCGCCGAGGGCCCAAGCGGCTGCCAGACCTGTTCACCGCGAGTGCAGTCCTTGGCGTTCAAGGGGCCGTTGCCAAACCATGGCCGCTGCATGCTCGACTTGCGTCCGCCATGACCAATCTGGATTGCCGGCACCGCGCCGCACGACTTGATCATCCGGGTGATGGGCTCAAAAGCGCGCTGCTGCGTGTCGTTCCACAAGCCCAGGCAGCCGTTGGTGATGCGCCCTTCGCGGGTGACGCCGGTGGCTTCGATGATTACAGTGCCCGCGCCGCCAAGGGCGAACTTGCCGTAATGCACTTGATGAAAATCGTTGGCGACACCGTCATCGGCCGAGTACTGCGCCATCGGCGGCACGATGATCCGATTGGGCAGGGTCACCGAGCGCAACGGCATCGGTGTGAAGAGCAGGGGCAGTGCGGCTTTTTGGTTCACTCGGATTCACCTGTGGTTGGCTTGGGCGGGTCAGGGCCGGCGCGTCATGGTTTCGTCGAAGACTGCCTCGAGTGCCGGATGCGCGCCGCGCAGGCCAGCCACGACACGCGCCGCCCAATCGAAATACTCGCGCTTGCGCTGCAGACCCCAGGCGTGCGGCGGGTGATCGGCCACGTCCCTGAGGTTGGAGATCTTGTCGGCGAGCTTGACCAGCTTGGCCCCGTGGCTCAGGTGCGGCGCATGGTCGATCTGATGCTGCTTGCGCGCGTCGTTGTCCAGATCGGGGTTGTCGGTCACTTCCTCGACCATCGACGCGACCCGTATGCCGAATGCCTCGCGCAGCTCGCTCGCGGTGGTGTTCGTGTCTTCGAGCGTGTCGTGCAGCAGCGCCGCGGCAATCACCTCGGGGTCCGTCACGCTGCCTTCCACCGCCAGAGTGCTGGCCAGCGCCAGCGGGTGATTGATATACGGCGTGGCATGCAGATCCTTGCGGCGCTGCTTGCGATGCCGGTCGGCGGCGAACGACGCCGCCTTGAGCACGAGAACCAGACCGGTATCACTCACTTGATTCCTCTCCTGAGCGCGCCGCATGGCATTTCTAGGCAGCGAAACGCGCGACAGCTTTTTCATTCCACGAGATACCCGTCCCGGGCGCTTCGGGCACCAGGACGTGGCCATTTTCGATCCGCAAGGGCTGCGCAAGAATGGGCTCGGCCCAGTCGACATACTCCAGCCAATGGCAGGTGGGTGTCACCGCCAGCAGGTGGGCGCTGATCTCCGGGAAAAGGTGCGACGACATTTCCAGACCGGCCCCTTGCGCAAGCGCCGCCGCGCGCATCCAGCCGGTGACTCCGCCGATGCGTTCCACGTCCGGCATCACGTAGTCGCTCGCCGCCACCGCCAGTGCCTGCGCCATCTGCTCCGGTCCCATGAAATTCTCACCGATCTGCACCGGTGTAGCCAGTGCGTCGGCAATCCGCCGGTTGCCCGCGAAGTCATCGGCGCGCGTGGGCTCCTCGATCCAATGCAAACCCCCTTCATCGTCGAGCATGCGGCCGCGCAGGATCGCATCATTGACGCTGAGCGCCTGATTGAAGTCGCACATCAGCGTCACTGCCGGCCCGATTGCCTGTTTGACAGCGCGCAAGGCGATCAGATCGTCTCTGGGGTCTGGACGCCCCAGGCGCAGCTTCAGCGCTGCGAATCCCTCGGCGACCAGTTGCTCGGCCTGGCGGGCCAGCGGCTCGGGCGCCATGATGCCCAGGCCATTGGAGTTGTACGCCCGCACCGGCCTGGGAATACCGCCCAGCACGCGCACCAGCGGCTGATCGAGCGATTGCGCCACTGCATCCCAGGCGGCCATGTCGAAACCCGACATCGCGATCAGCACCAGGTTGTGCACACCAAGCAGGGTGTACTTGCGGCGCAGCTTGCGTTCGATCTCGAACGGGGAGAGTTCGTCGCCGATCAGCAGCTCGCCCATTGCCTCGACCAACGCCAGCAAAGGCTTGAGATGCGCGCTCGAGATGGCGAACAGATACGCCCGGCCGGTGACGCCGGCGCTCGTTTCGAGATCGAGCAGCACCAGGGGCGCGACACTCACCGCGCCAGTGCTGGTCTGCAATGGCAGGCGCATCGGCGCGAGCACGGCCCGGGCGCGCAGCGCGGTGAGGCAAAGGGTGGAGATTGTCATGGCGGCAGTTCCTGTGATTCGCGACAGAGCGGATTCTCGCATCGGTTCGGCGTCGCATGTCGATTCACACCCGCGAACAGCAGCGCAAGTTCCGGAAGCGGGGCCCGTGGTTTGCGTCAAGGCTCGATCCGATCTAAGAGATCGGATGGCACGCGGCCTGGCCCACGGCTCGCACCAAGCACCAAGCACCAAGGAGACATCCAAATGAGATCGAGATCGATCGCGAAGTTGTTCGCCGGCACATTGGCGTTTGCCGCCGCCACGCTGCCAGCCCAGGAACTGCCCCGCGCCGCAAAACCCGAAGATGTCGGACTGTCGGCACAGCGGCTCACCCGTCTTACTGAACGCATGAAGCAAGGTGTCGAGAAAGGCGAGATTCCCGGCGCGGTGGTGCTGGTCGCCCGCAACGGCAAAGTGGCCTATCTGGAATCCTTCGGCGTGCGCGACCCCGACACGAAGGCACCCATGCGCGCCGACACGATCTTCCGGATCGCTTCGATGACCAAGCCTTTCACGTCGCTGGCGATCATGATGCTCGCCGAAGAAGGAAAGTTGTCGATCGCTGACCCGGCCTCGAAATACCTGCCGCAGTTCAAGGACCTCAAGGTCGGGGTCGTCAAGCGCAGCGCCGATGGCAAGGATGCCGTCGAGCTCGAGCCCGTGCGCAGTCCGATGACAGTGCAGGATCTGCTGCGCCACACATCGGGCCTGACCTATGGCGCGGCCGGGGCGAATCTGCTCAAGCAGGCGTATGTCGATGCCAAGGCCAGCTCAGCCGACGACACCAATGAGCAGCTGATCACCAAACTCTCGAAACTGCCGTTGGTCTATCAGCCGGGTACGACCTGGGAGTACAGCGTATCCACCGACGTACTGGGACGCATCGTCGAGGTCGTGAGCGGTATGCCGCTCGACCGCTTTGTCGCCGAGCGCATCGCGGGCCCGCTCAAGCTGCCCGATACCGGCTTCCACGCAGCCGCGTCGCAAGCCGACCGTGGCGCACGCCCGCAGCGCGAAGGCCCCCGCAACGAGATTCCACGCGTACCACTGGTCACGTCCGACGCAGCCTACAAATCCGGCGGAGGCGGCATGGTCTCGACCATTGCCGACTACGCGCGCTTCTGCCAATTCTGGCTGAACGGTGGCGAACTCGACGGCGTGCGTCTGGTCTCCCGAAAGACGATCGAACTGATGACCAGTGACCACCTCCCGCCGGGAACCGCGATGGGGGCCGACATGATGCGGTTCGAAGCGCTGATGCCGGGTCCTGGGATGGGCCAGGGCTTCGGACTGGGCTTCGCTGTGCGCACCGACGCCGGACGCAATCCGCTTCACGGCAGTCAGGGCGACTATTTCTGGGGCGGCGCCTACGGCACGTACTTCTGGATCGACCCGAAAGAGAAGCTGTTCGCGGTGCTGATGATGCAGTCGCCCTTGGCCAGGCTCTCATATCGCTATCTGATGCGCGAACTTGTTTACCAGGCCATCATCGACTGAAGAGCAGACCATGGAATTAAACGGTCGCCCGTTCAATTCCATGGTAGATTCGCTGCCGGTTCATTTTCATCCGAAAACCGCCAGCCCCACACATGGCCCGCACCACCGGATCCGACGGCGCCCGCACCGCAGAAGCCATTCGCAGCGCAGCGGTCGAACTGATTGCAGCGCGCGGCTTCGAGGCCATGACCCTGCGTCAGCTGGCCGACAAGGTCGGCCTGCAGCCCGGATCCATCTATCGCTACTTTCCGAGCAAGGCGCAGCTGCTGGTTGCACTGCTGCTCGAGCATCTTCAGTTTCTGCTCGCGCACTGGCAGCGCGAGCGACCCGAGTCCGCCGATCCGGTGGAACTGCTGCGCGCCTTCATCGACTTCCACATCCGCTCGCACACGCTGCGCCGGCGCGAAGTCTTTGTCGCAAACATGGAACTGCGCAGCCTCGCCCCCGATGACTATCGCCGCGTCGTGGCCCTGCGCAAACGCTACGAGCATCTGCTCACGCAGATTCTCATCGCCGGCCGCGCCAGCGGCGCCTTCCGCCTGCCCGACGCCCGCGTGAGCACCTTCGCAATCCTCGCGATGCTTACCGGCGTGGGCACCTGGTACCGCGAGGCCGGACGCCTGAAACAACGTGAACTGGTTGCGCTCTACACCGAACTGGTGATGCAGAGCGTCGGCCGAATCTCGACCAGAAAACCCCGCAAAACTGCCGGAGCCGCTCTTGAGACGCATTGAAAGCAAACTGAACACGCGCGATGAACAGTTCCACCAGAACGCCCAGTCGATGCGTGTGCAGGTGGGCGACCTGCACACGCAGATGGCCCTGCACGCCGCCGGCGGCGGCGACGCAGCCCGCAGCAAACACACCGCGCGCGGCAAACTTCTGCCGCGCGCGCGCGTAGAGAAACTGCTCGACCCCGGCACGCCCTTCCTTGAACTTTCGCCAATGGCCGCTCACGGCCTGCACGACGGCGACGCACCCTGTGCCGGCGTCATCACCGGCATCGGCAGGGTCAGCGGGGTCGAGTGCGTGATCGTCTGCAACGACGCCACTGTCAAAGGTGGTACCTACTTCCCGATCACCGTCAAGAAACACCTTCGGGCACAGGAAGTCGCCCGTGAAAACAGGCTGCCCTGTGTCTATCTGGTCGACTCGGGCGGCGCCAACCTGCCCAATCAGGACGAGGTGTTTCCCGACCGCGAGCATTTCGGGCGCATCTTCTACAATCAGGCAAACCTGTCGGCGATGGGCGTGCCGCAGATCGCCGTGGTGATGGGCTCCTGCACGGCCGGCGGCGCGTATGTGCCGGCAATGAGCGACGAAACGATCATCGTGCGTAACCAGGGCACCATTTTTCTGGGCGGCCCACCGCTGGTCAAGGCGGCCACCGGCGAAGAGGTCAGCGCGGAGGACCTGGGCGGCGGCGACGTGCACACCCGCCTGTCGGGCGTTGCCGACCACCTCGCCAACAACGACACCCACGCGCTGGCACTGGCCCGGCGGGTGGTCGCCAACCTCAACCATCGCAAAGACACGCCACTGGTCCTGCGCGAGCCGTGCCCGCCCGCATATGACCCGCACGAGCTCTACGGTCTCATCCCGACCGACACCCGCAAACCCTACGACGTGCGTGAAGTGATCGCGAGAGTTGTCGACGGATCCGAGTTCGACGAATTCAAGGCGCGCTTCGGTGCGACGCTGGTCACCGGGTTCGCTCACATCCATGGCATGCCGGTGGGCATCATCGCCAACAACGGCATCTTGTATTCCGAATCAGCGCTCAAAGCCGCGCACTTCATCGAGCTGTGCTGCCAGCGCAACGTGCCGCTGGTGTTTTTGCAGAACATCACCGGT
>JAYVOV010000583.1:0-3754 GCA_043757735.1 Burkholderiaceae bacterium | reverse complement strand
GCATGGCCGTTCTGGCGCTGCCTGCCGCCGGAAATGCGCGAGCCGCGCGCACCGCTGATGGCGCTGGGCGCAGCGGCCAATCTTTTCGTGCCGCTGCTGGCCGCTGGCATGGTGCTGGCTCTGCGCATCGGACTGCGCATGCGCCGCCTGGCGCACAAGCTGCCCTTCGACACCGTGCGCCAGCCCGTGTTCGAACTGCATCGCAAAGGCGAGGTCAGTCAGATGCGCAACAGCCGCCTGCGCAGCCGCCTGATGGCCGCGAGCACACCGATGGCCGAGCGAGTGACCGACCTGCTCTCGATCCAGGATGTGCCCTCGCGCATCACCGCGGACATCTTGCGCGAGCTGCTGGCCGACCGCGTCGAGGACATCCGCCTGCTCGCCTACGGCATGCTCGACGGGCGCGAGAAAGCGATCAGCCAGCGCATCTTCGCGCAAGAAGCTCAGCTCGAAAACGCCAGCGATCACGACCGGATCTTCGGTGGCCACAAGCGCCTGGCCGAGCTCTATTGGGAGCTCGTCTTTCAGCGGCTGGTTGATGGCGACATGCGCACCCACGCCTGCAAATCCGCGCGCGCACAGGCAGAACGCGCGCTGGCGCTGCGCGGCGATGACGCGGGCGTCTGGTTCCTGCTGGTGCGTGTACTGCATGCGCTCAAAGACTACGAGGCTGGCCGCCAGGCGCTGGTGATGGCCGAGCAGCACGGCTTCCCACGCGACCGACTGATCCCCTGGATTGCCGAGTACGCATTCGGCGAGCGCCGCTTCACCGATGTGCAGGCGGCGTTCCGCGAGCTCCCGGTGGCACCCGGCGCGATGCAGCTGGCCGCCGCCTGGCACTACTGGACCGGCCGATGAGCGCGCCGCCCAAGCCGCTGCCGCGCGCCGAACGAGTCGACGTGATGCTCCTGCTCGAGGGCACATTTCCGTATGTCTCGGGCGGCGTGTCGAGCTGGGTCAACCAGATCGTGCGTGGCTTCCCCGAACTGACTTTCGGGGCGGTGTTCATCGGCAGCCGGCGCAGCGACTACGGCGAAATGAAGTACGCATTGCCCGACAACCTGGTGCATCTCGAATGCCACTACATGCACGAGTTCCCGGCACCGCCGACCGTGGCCTCGATGCCGGGCGACGCGGCCGCCTTCGCGAGCAGCGCCGCGCTGCACGATGCCTTTCGACGCAGCCGCGGGGACCGCGATCCAGCCGGCGCCACAGCCGAGTCGGGCCGCCTGCTCGACACCGTGATGCCGTTGCTCTCGGACGGTCAGGGGCTCTCCGAGCAGGCCTTTTTGTACAGCCAGGCCTCGTGGGACGACATCACCACCAACTACCGTGAACGCTGCACCGATCCGTCATTCGTCGATTACTTCTGGACCGTGCGCATCATGCATTCGCCAATCTGGATGCTGCTACGGGTCGCGCAGAACCTGATTCCGGCCGACTGCTTTCACACCATCTCCACCGGCTATGCCGGTTTTCTCGGCGCCATCCTGCGCCGGGTGGCCGGCAAGCCGCTGCTGCTCTCAGAACACGGCATCTATACCAAGGAGCGCAAGATCGATCTTTTCCAGAGCGACTGGATTCGCGACAACCGTGGCGTATTCGAAAAAGACCCGTCGCAGCTGGGCTACTTCCGCGACATGTGGATCCGCTTCTTCGAGGCGATGGGCCGTATGTGCTATGACGCATCCGATCGCATCGTCTCGCTTTACGAGACCAACCGGCTGCGCCAGATCTCTGACGGCGCACCGCCGGAAAAAACCTGCAATATACCCAATGGTATCAATCTGCCACGGCTCGCTCCGCTGCGGGCGCTGCGCCCCGCGGAGCCGCCCAAGGTGCTGTGCCTGATCGGCCGGGTCGTGCCGATCAAGGACATCAAAACATTCGTCAGGGCGATGAAGACGGTGGTCAGCCGCTTTCCGGAAGCCGAAGGCTGGATCGCCGGCCCGGAGGACGAAGATCGCGCCTATGCGCTCGAGTGCCGCTCGATGGCAATCTCGCTGGGCATCGAGAATCAGGTGCGCTTCCTGGGCTTTCAGAAAATCGACGAACTCATGCCCAAGCTGGGCCTGGTGGTGCTGAGCTCGATCAGCGAAGCGCTGCCGCTGGTGCTGCTCGAAGGCTTCGCCGCCGGCGTGCCCGCAGTCGCCACCGACGTGGGCTCGTGTCGCCAGCTCATTCATGGGCTCGATGAACAAGACCAGGCACTGGGCTCGGCGGGCAGCGTGGTGCGCATCGCCGATCCCGAGGCGCTGGCGCTGGCCTGCATCGACCTGCTCTCCGACAACGGGCGCTGGACCAGCGCTCAGCAGGCCGGCATCGCCCGGGTCGAGCGCTACTACACCCAGGACATGATGTTCGGGTATTACCGGGAGCTGTACAACACCGCGCTCGAGCAGGGCCGCGCGGCGGCGCCGAAGGCCTCGGCCGGCGACGACGCAGCCTCGTGCCCCCTGTTCCACGCGAGCGCCCGCGCCGGCTGACGGCGCCGGCAATCCATGGCAGGCATCGGCTTCGAACTGCGCAAGCTGCTGGCACGCGACAATCTTCTGTCGCTGCTGCGTGCTTACGCCTACGCCGGGGTGATCAGTTCGGGGCCGTGGATTCTGTCGATCCTGGGCATGCTGCTGATCGGCCTATTCAGTTTCAATGTCGCGCAGCCGGCGGCGCGCGTCACTCAGTTCCAGGTGACTATCACCAATCTCATCGCCGGCTCGCTGATCCTCACCGGCACCGTGCAGCTGGCGTTCACGCGCTTCGTGGCAGACCGACTGTTCGAGCGCAAACCCGAGATCATCGTCGCCAACTACCACGCCCTGCTGCTGGCGGTGCTCGCGGTGGCGGGGCTGCTGGTGCTGCCCTTCGCGCTGCTGGCATTTCCTGGTGAATCACTGGTCTACTCGGTACTCTTCGTCGCCGGTTTCGTGATTCTGTCGGTGATCTGGATTGCAACCGTCTTTCTGGCCGGAATCAAGCAGTACAAGGCAATCGTCTTGCTCTACCTGGTCGGCTACGGCTTGACCGTATTGGGCGCGATCGCGCTGCGCCGCTATGGCCTGGAGGGGCTGCTGGGCGGGTTTGTGATGGGTCAGCTCTGCCTCTTTTGCGGCATGCACGCGCTGATCGTGAAGAACTACCCCACACCGCTGGGCATGAGCTTCGAGTTCTTCGACCGCACGCAGGTTCATCTGTCGCTGGCCGCCGTGGGCTTTCTGTACAACTTCGGCACCTGGATCGACAAGTTCATGTTCTGGCATTGGCTGCCCACCTCGCAGCCGGTGATCGGCCCGCTGCGCGCCTCGGTGATCTACGACCTGCCGGTATTCATGGCTTACCTGTCGATCATCCCCGGCATGGCCGTCTTTCTGGTGCGCATCGAGACTGATTTCGTCGATCACTACGACAGTTTTTACGGCGCGGTGCGCGGCGGCGGCTCGCTGCAGACCATCGAGCGCCATCGCAACGGCATGGTGCAGACTGTGCGCGACGGCCTGTTCGGCATCGTCAAGATCCAGGCCATCACGGTGCTGCTGCTGTTCGTGTCCGGCGAGCGCCTGCTGCGCTGGCTGGGCATCTCCGACCTGTACCTGCCGCTGCTCTATGTGCAGACCATCGCGGCCAGTCTGCAGGTGCTGTTTCTGTCGATCCTCACCGTGTATTTTTATCTGGACAAGCGCGTGGTGGTGCTGGCCTTGTGCGGCCTGTTCGTCGCCTTGAACGCCGGACTGACCGCGGTGTCGATCGCGCTGGG
>JAYVOV010000582.1:0-3763 GCA_043757735.1 Burkholderiaceae bacterium | reverse complement strand
CGGTTGCGGCTCAGGTCGTGCGCTGCGCCTTGTCCTCATCATTGCGCGCTTTGATGCGGGCGCGCGCCTGCGCCCACTGCTCGTCGGTCCAGTCCAGGCACTGCGTGAAATAAGCGCCGGTGGCCAGCCATTTGGCACCGTCGATGGCGATGGTCTGACCGGTCAGCCATTCGCAATTGGGCGCCATCAGGAATGCGCAAAGGTCGGTGAGCTCGGACATGCGGCCATGACGACGCATCGGGTTCTCGGCCAGCTCCTTGGCGTATCCGTCGCCGCCGGGTCGCAGGCGCGCCTCCGCACCCTCCGTGGGGAAGACACCGGGCGCGACTGAATTCAGCCGGATGCCGTACCGGCCCCACTCGACCGCGAGGGACTTGGTCATGGCATCGATGCCGGCCTTGGACATGGCAGAGGGCACGACGAAAGGCGAGCCGGTCCAGACCCAGGTGGTGATGATCGACAGCACGGTGCCCTTGCTGCCCGTGGCGATCCAGCGCCGGCCCACCGCCTGAGTGACGTAGAAGGTGCCGTGCATGACGATGTCGGCGATCGCATCGAAACCGCGCGCGGAGAGATCTTCGGTGCGGCTGATGAAGTTGCCGGCCGCATTGTTGATCAACCCGGTGAGCGGGCCTTGCGCGAAGATCAGTTCCATCATGTCTTCGACCGCAGCCGCGTTGCGAATGTCGCAGGCGTAGGTGTCGACTGTGCCGCCATGGCGGGCGGTGAGCTCACTCGCGGTTTCGTCGAGAACGCCCTTGCGACGCCCGCAGATGATCAGGTGCGCGCCCAGTTCCAGCAGGCGCTCGCCCATCGCCTTGCCCAGGCCGGTGCCGCCACCGGTGATGAGGATCTTATGGCCTTTGAACAGATCGGTTTGAAACATCACGGCTCCCACGAAGGACATAAGGATGCTTCGGGCGCGGGCACGCCGTACCCCTGGAGCAGTCGAAAATTATAGGGCTTCGCGAACCTTACAGGGCTTGGCGAGCTGAATCGACGTGGCGCCAGACCCGCACGACCGGGTCGACTCACCCTCGAGGTGCGCATCAGGTCACGGGACTTCAGACCACGCAGGCTGACGCCAACCGCGCCCGGCACGGCGATGCTCGGCCCCGGCGGATGTCCATGGGCCGCAACACGGTCAGATATGCGGGCCTGAGGTGAAACGTCGAGCGACTGGATGCCTGCTCTGCCAAGGTACACAATATCGATGTGCCTTCCACAGACTCTCCCGGCTTCCAGCCTTTGAAAGGCAGCTACGAGCCGTCAGCGATTCAGCAATTGCCGGATGGACGATTCCTTGTGGTCGAGGATGAAAAGCACCACCCTTCAGCCTGATCACGATCGGGGCCGATGGCGGTGTCGAATGCACGGCACTCAAGCCCGGGCTGCTGCAGCTCTTCAGCGACTTCTGGAAGCTCGATGACCTCGAAGGCCTGGCCTTGGACCGGGCTGGCTTTGTCTACGCCGTCACATCGCACTCCCGCGACGAGGGCGGCAACGAGAAACCCTCGCGGATGTTCGACGCGGATGAGACGCCCCGTGTGGCGCCCGAGCCCGACGTGTCACGGTTCCAGGCTTGCAGGGCTTCGAGCGCGCCGAAGGTATAAGCCCGGCCCTTGTCGGCGGGTTGGGGCTCATCCGTTGGGCAGGTCTGACGACGGACGCCGGTCTTCCCAGTCCACCCACGCGATGTCGTGAGCGCCGAGGTACGCGCCGACAGCCTCACCCAGTGTCGCAAAAAAGCGCTGCTCGCCAAAGGTCTTGAACAGTCCGAAGCGTTTCAGCTTGTCCTTGACCGGGTCCTTCAGCTCGGCGAAGCAAAATTCGATTCCTGCCGCCAGCAGAACCTTGTCGAGTTCCTCGAGCATATCGGCGGCCGTCACGTCGACACTGGTGACGGGCTCCGCGCCGACCACCAGCCAACGCACCGGCGTGGGCGACGCGCCGACCGCATCGAGCACCCGCGTCTTGAACAGTTCGGCGTTGGCGAAGAACAGCGGCGCGTCCCAGCGGAACAGCACGAGACCCGGCACGATCCGCGCCGCCGGATAGCGGGCGATGTCGTGGTAGCCCTTTACGCCATCGACGCGCCCGAGCACGGCCGAGTGCGGGCGCCAGCCGTCCCAGAGAAATTCGATGATCGCGGCCACAATCGCCAGGCCGATGCCGGCAATGGCACCAAACAGCGCTACCCCCGCCAGGCAGCCCATCGACAGCCAGAACTCCCAGCGCTGGATGCGGTAGATGCGCCGCAGATCGCTGATCTCGATCAGCGCGACAGCCGACGCAATCACCACGGCCGCGAGCGTCGCAGTGGGCAGACTCCTCAGCAGGTCGGGCGCAAAGACCAGCAGCGCCGCGACCGCGACGGCGCCTACGATGCCGGCCAGCTGCGTCTCGGCGCCGGCCGCTTCGGACACCGGCGTTCGCGAGGCACTGGCGCTGATGGGAAAGCCCTGGAACAGGCCCGCGGCAAGATTTGCCGCGCCCAGGCCCACCATTTCCTGGTTGGCATCGACAGACCTGCCCGAGCGCGCCGCATACGTTCGCGACAGCACGCTGGTGTCCGCGAACGAAACCAGCGCAACAGCGAGGCCCCCGAGCAGGATCGGCGCCAGGTCAGCCGTGGTGATCCACGGCAGCGCGAGCGCTGGCATGCCTTGCGGCAAGGCGCCGAGAACGGTAACCCCCGCATTCCCGGCCAGGTCGAAAGCCGACACCGCTATAGTCGCTGCGACGACGGCAATCAGCACGCCCGGCAAGCGTCTGCTGCGCCGGCACACCCAGATCACCACTAGCGTGCCAACACCGATGGCAAGTGCGGTCGGGTTCGTCTTGCCGGCCCAGACCGCTGCGGCAAACGCCCGCACGCCACCCAGCAGATCGCTTGCATCGACCCTCAGGCCGAAGAGGCTGGGCATCTGACTGACCAGCACGGTCAGCGCGATGCCGTTCATGTAGCCGTAGCGGATAGGCTTGGACAGCAGTTCTGTGATGAAGCCGAGCCGGGCGACGCCCGCCGCTATGCACAGCACGCCCGACACCACCGCCATCATCCCGGCGAGCGCAAGCGCGCGCTGTGGGCTGCCTGCGGACAAGGGCAAGACAACGCCCAGGATCAGCGCCACCAGCGAGGAGTCCGGTCCGAGCACCAGCACCCGGCTCGGGCCGAACAGCGCATAGGCCAGAAGGCCGAAGATCGTCGCGTACAGACCGCTGATTGCCGGCACGCCTGACGCGACAGCGTAGGCGATGCCCACTGGCACGAGCAGAGCCGTCAGCGCCAGGCCGGCCAGCACATCGCTGCGCAGCCAGGCGAGGTCGTAGTGGCGCAGCGTGCCCAGGCCTGGCAGCCACCGCATCCACCCGGTCTGCGGCGCCGTCAGGCCCGGCCGGGCGACACGGCCAGGTGGCGTCGATGCAGGCGGCGGCAAGGAGTCAGCCATGGTCGCGCGGGATCGGGCTTGCACCTTGCCGACCACGCGGGCGATTGTCGATCAGGTCTATCACCGCAAGCCCCGGGCAAACAGCGCCCGCCTGGTGACCGTGTGCAATGGCAGCGCATGCTGGGGCCCGCGCGCCAGCGCCTCGCAGTCGCGGACCAGGAATAGTCGCTCAGACATAAAACTTGCAAAAACTGCGGGCAAATACCAATCGGCTTGACCAAAACACGAACTTCTTCCCCAGTGCGCTGGTGCGCCAGACCCGTCAAAAGAGAATAACCCATGACCGGCCGACGACGTCGCAGACGGCGCGA
>JAYVOV010000581.1:0-3772 GCA_043757735.1 Burkholderiaceae bacterium | reverse complement strand
CCGTACCCGCCAATAGTGGACATCGGATGGCGCTCAGGCGATGACTGGCGGTTCTGCCACAGCGGGGCCGTGATCCCGTTTCCAGTGATCGCATGGGCGAGTATGCCGAACGGGACGCGAGGATGAACTTCCTACACGCAATCTCGCCGACATCGGTCGCTCTCGCTGCGCACGCGCGTCTGGCCGGCTCGCTGACCACGCACTCGCACGTCGTCCCGCCGGAAGAGGACGGCGAGCTCGACGAATTCCCCGCCACCGGGCCGATCGAGGCCCAGGTAACGAGCAGCAGGTTCTATCGGCCGAAGGGCAAAGTGCTCGCGATGATCCGGGCGCTTCGCGTTAATGGGCCGATGACGGTTCCCGCACTGTCCCGAGTCGCCGACTGCGAGTCGCGGCAGCTCACCAGCCTGCTCAAAATTGCAGTTTCCGCCGGGCTCTGTCAGAGACGAGTTGGACCACCAGCGCGATGGGAGGCTCTGTGACCCCCGACGATATCGCCCGCATAGCAGAGCGCGCCAGAGACACGCATAGGCGCGTGCTCGGGCTCACACCACAGCCCTGGCACCGGATCACACAGGAGGATCGAGATGCGTGGCTGGCCTCGACTGCGCTGATCGTCACCGAGACACGGCGCGAGGCCCAGCTCGAGCGGCTGGAAATTGCACGGGAGCAGCAGGGATGAGTCCGACTGTTGATGATGAGATGTCGCTGGCGCGCGGCTACACGGAAACGTTTCAGAACGGGTCAACTGGCAGAGCTGCCCGCCTAGCACTGCGCATCTACATCAGCGGGCCAATGACTGGATTTCGCGATCTGAACTTTCCCGTCTTTAACGCTGCCGCCGAAGCGCTGCGGGCAAACGGTATGGATGTCGTCAACCCGGCGGAAGAAAACCCCGACAAGGGCTCCACCTGGAACGCCTGCCTACGGTCTGACATCAAGCGGCTGTGCGACTGCAATGCAGTGGCGATGTTGCCAGGATGGCGGAACAACAAGGGCGCGCTCCTCGAGCGGCACATTGCCCGGCAGCTCGGGATGCAAATCTTGAGCTTGAGCGAGTGGCTGCAGGCTTGCCGGCGGGCGGGCTCGTTGCGTCAGAATGCCTGACATGAACTGCGCCACTGCCGCAACAGCGCAGCGCAGCGGCCACGCAATTACCGCCTGCGCCGGGCGAGGGATGCACATGAGCCTGCCACCAGAATGGCCACTGTCGCCGGTCTACCCGCCGCATATCAAGCCGGCGCGAGACGGCGTGTATCTGACGCGGCCCGACGACAAATGGGGATGGATGACGATGATCTGGTCGCATTCCAAGTGGTCGTTCGTCGGCGAAAATTGTGACGCTCGTCTGTATGAGTGGTGCGGCCTGGTCTTTGATCCCGCTGCCGCTGAGCGCGAACACGACGCCGACACGGGCGGGATGGGCTGGTTCGTGCCAGATCCCGGCAAGAATGCCTGACATGAACTGCACCTGGCGCAACTGCCGGCAGCTCAGCCTGGCGGCCGATATCGATCACCCGCAGTGGTCGGCGTGGCGGCTGTTCCGGCTGCCGGCGGTCGCACGCGGCTGGTGGGTGCGGTGACCGCCAAACCCACAAAGTCAAGGCTCCCGCCGATTCAGCTGACGGCCGTGGGCAGCCCGCAGGCGCTATCCTCCCTGGCTCAGGTGCTGTTGGCCCGCCGGGCCCGCTTGCGCCGCCCTCTCGAACTGGTGAGCCTGAATGAGCAACCGAGCGGTCTGCTACCTCCGGAGCAGCAAGGACAAGTCCGACATCTCGATTGATACCCAGCGCCGGGCGCTGCATGAGTTCGCGGTGACCCGCGGCCTGGTGGTCGTCGACGAGTATGCCGACGCGGTCGAGAGCGGAAAGGACGAGGATCGCCCGGGCTGGCTACGCCTGCTGCGCGAAATGCGCGTACCGGCCAGGCCGTGGGACGTGGTCATCGCGTTGGACACATCGCGGATCGCCCGGCGCCGGTTGATCGCGCTGCAGTTCGAGCGCGACTGCGAGCGGCACCAGGTGCGCATCGCATACAAGAACCTCCCGGAATCAGACCCGGCGACCGAGATGATCATCCGGTCTGTTTTCCAGGCGTTCGACGAATACCACTCACTTGTCAGCCGGGCCAAGGGGCTCGCCGGCATGCGCGAGAACGTGCGCCAAGGGTGGCGCGCCGGCGGCAGGGCGCCACGGGGGTATCAGCTGGAGTACACCGCCACCGGCGCGATTCGCGAGGGCCAGGCAGTCCAGAAGTCCAAGCTGGTTGCCGATCCAGACGCGGCTCTCGCGGCATCCTACTTGCACGCACGAGCAGCCGGCGAGATGCGCGGGCAAATCATGCAGCGCCTGGGCATCGATTGGCCTGTGGCATCGCTGAACGGCATGGAATGGCAGGCACTGACCTACGCCGGGCACACGGTCTGGAACATGCACGCCGCACGGGAAGGCGGCGCCAGTAAATCAGGCGAGCGCCGGCGGCCGCGGTCCGAGTGGGTTATCCAGCGCGACACGCACGAGGCGCTGATCAGTGACGACGAAGCGGAGGCGATCCTGGCATCGCTGGAATCGCAACGTGCGACCCACCGCCGGCAGGATGCCGTGCCGTACCTGCTAACGGGCCTGTTGCACACCCCCGACGGCCGGGCCTGGGCCGGCGATGCGGGTGGGTTCTACCGACTCGGGAAGGGCAAGCGGCTATCTGCAAAGCGCATCGACGATGCGGTAATCGGAATAGTGTTTAACGGTCTATCGAGCGGCGACACAGCGGAACGGGTGGCAGCGTCGATGCGCGCGGCGATCAGCGAACCCGTGGACGGCCGAGTGCTTGCCGGCCTCGAGCGGCGCCTGGGAACGCTGGCCACGCAGATCGCGCGTACCGTCGACCTGGCCGGGCGCATGGACAACCCCGACCCCGTGCTGCGTCGGGTGACGGAGCTTGAGGCAGAACGGGCCTGCATAGTCGAGAAGCTGGGCGATCTGCGCCGCCGTCAGGCCCAAGCCGCTTCGGTCGAAGAGATTGGGGCGGACGAAGTGCAGAGCCTGCTGGATGGCCTGCAACACGAGCTTCAGGCCCGAGGCGACACGCTGGAGCTGCGCCGAATCCTGGCCGAGCTGCTCGAGAAGATCGAGCTGGATCCCGACACCTTGGCCGGCGTACTGCACTACCGTTTAGGCGGGGTAACTCTGGCGTCCCGTAGGGGATTCGAACCCCTGTACCGACCGTGAAAGGGTCGTGTCCTAGGCCTCTAGACGAACGGGACTAATACCAATTTTCTCTGAGATCTATCCTGAGATTTATCGTCACTGCATTTTCTTTGGTGGAGGTAAGCGGGATCGAACCGCTGACCTCTTGCATGCCATGCAAGCGCTCTCCCAGCTGAGCTATACCCCCAAACAGCCTTAGATTATAGGGTAGATCATCCCTCGTGTAAAGATGCTCAGGCGACGGCCACGCGTGGGGAGGGAGCCGCCGCCGAGCCATCACCCTCGCCCGGGATTTTCAAACGCTATGTACTCGTGCTTTGTGGCATGGGTCGGCCCGGCCTCGAGCGCTCGACGCAGGCGTTTCGTAGTCGCCGACCGCAACCTGAGCGGCGGCAGGCTCGCTGCCAGGGCTGAAAGCAGCCTCGGCCGCACGGGTAATCCCTTGCGATTCACACCCGATCAGAGCGGTGTCAGAGAGGTCTACCCGTGCCGCGCGCAGCCAGTCACCGCGCGCCGGGCCGCAATCAGGCAGCTTGCCGCATGTGCCCGCATGTGCCCGCGTGACG
>JAYVOV010000580.1:0-3777 GCA_043757735.1 Burkholderiaceae bacterium | reverse complement strand
GCCCGCGAAAAACCGCGCCGGCTGTCCTTGGGCATCTTTCATCCAGAACACCTGGGCCAGCGTCACGGTCTGGTCGTAACCGGCATTGTAGAAAACGCCCAGGATGACCGAATAGCTGCTGTGGTCGCGCAGGCTGACCGGCTTGGCCGCGCCGGTTGCTTCGTTGCGCTCGGACTTGTAATGACCGAGCACGTAGGAGCGCAGTGTGCGTTCCTTGCTGTCGGCACCAGCCGCCCGGTTGTAGGCAACGCGGTGGGCCGGCACCAGCAAGGTGGTGATGGCATCGACCAGGGTGGACTTCCCCGATCCGATGTCGCCCGTGAGGAGGGCGTTTCGGCCGTCGAGCTCGAGGGTCCAGACCCGGCCATCGAAGGTGCCCCAGTTGAGCACTTCGAGTCGCTTCAGGCGAAAGCCTGACAAGGCGTCGTCGGCAGCGAAGTCAAGGCCCATGCTCGTCGAGGCCGATGCGGCGTCATTCATCGGACTCTCCTGCAACCGGCGCCACGCCGCTCAGCTGGGCCCGGTAGCCGGCCAGCCGGGCATCGAATTCGGCCAGCCATTGGGCATCGACGAACGCCTTGAGGATGCGCCGGACCTCGTAATTCGCCGGCATAGCGGTCGCGCTGCCGGCGGGCTTCAGACGGTGCAGAAAACCCAGATCGACAATCTTGTTGATGTGCGTCTCGATCTGGTCGATCAGTTTGGCTTCATTGCTGCTGTCTGGCAAGAAGACACGCAGCAGTTCGACGATGTCGTCGCGCGTCAGCACGAGGCGTGTATCGCCGGCGCCGGCATCGGATTCGGCCAGTTTTTTGCGCAGCAGCGCGAGCAGCAGGCTGACCGGAAACGACAGTGGCCTGCGCGCGACCAACCGGGGCAGCCGCGGCGCAGGATCGTCTTCCGGCGGCTCCGGCCGGCTCTTCAGAAAGGCGTAGCCTTCGGCCTCGTCGAGGATCAGGTCCAGACCGAGAACGGCCACATAGTCGCGGACACGGGCCTGGAGATTGAGCAGGCTGGCCCACAGCCGTTCATCGCTTTCGCGGTAGATCACGCTCTTGAGCAAGGTGATGGCCAGCGCCGACAGATCGGGTTGGGCGCCGGCCGCCAATGGCAGGGACGCGTCCGCAGTCGGTTGCACTTGGGCCATCGTCATCTCACAAAGATCATGCGCGGCAGGCGTGCTTGGCGACGCGAGATGACGCCGTCATGGGCAACTGCATCCCAGGCAATCAGGTCGATGGTGTCTTCGTCGACCACGGTCTTGTGAAGCTCACTGCCCATCTGCAGGTAAGTCACGAGTTCGGCCAGGCCGTGCTGCAGGGGCTGCCCGGCCACCAGCTCGCGCAAGGTGATCTGAGTGCGGTTCTGCAATGCGTGGCGGATGTGGCGTTCCAGGCGCGCCTTGTCGATGACGATCTGGCCGTACAACGACGCCGGGTCGAGATCGTCGTCGCCGCTGTGCAGCTCGAGGTCGGCGATCCGTGGTTTCAGTGGCGGCGCGTGCAGGGGGCGCTCCATCGGCAGCTCGAGGCTGGCAGTGGCCTCGGCGATGCTCATCGCTTCACCCGCGAGGGGTGAGCGACGCAAGGCGAGTGCTTTGCTTTCGATGCCGCGCAGGATGTCCATGATGCGGCGGTTCTCGAGCCAGGCCTGGTCGTCGAGAAAGCGCCGCAACTGCTGCGACAGCTGCGCCACGGTGCGCTGGGTATGTTCGCCGGCTTCCAGCCAGTCGTAGTGCACGCGCCTTGTGCGCGCATCGGGTTTGAGGTCGGCGACCGGCCGCAGTGCCAGCACCCGGTCGAGCAAGGCGGTCAGTTCCTCCTGACGGCGACTGGACATCAGGAAATCCCAGAAGGCACGAAAGCTTCTGCCCTGGTCGGAATCGGCGATCGCGTCGCGCTCGCCCATGATTTCTTCCAGCAGGGTACCTTTGGCGCCGTCCCAAAGCGCAATGCGCTCGCGCACCTTGCGGTCGAGCTGGCGGAAGTTGTGCTCGACCTCGCGGAAGTCGGTCAAGAGTTCGCGCGCGATCTGCATGAACTGCTGGAAGCGATCTTTCAGCGCGGTATCGTCGAGCAGCGGGACATCGCCCGCGAGCACTTGGGCGATTTCAGCGTCGATCTCGTCACGGCGCTTGCCCAGCTCGGCAACCCGTTTGGCGGGATTGGATTCGCTGCCTTCGCTCATCTGCTTGAGCAGCTCGAACAGGGTGAGCAGGCGGGACTCCGTGCCGACGAAACTGCGTTCGGCGAGCTGACCCAGCCAGGCAATCGCTTTTTCGGTGGCGGGCGTCAGATCGAACTGGGCTTCATCGGTCCCCGACCGATAGAACTTGCGCAGCCAGCCCTTGTCGGGCGCGGCCCAGTCGTTGAGGTATGCAAGGGCAGCCTTGGGGAAAGACTCGTCGCCGAGCTGCTGGCGAAGGGCGTACAGCTCGTCCTCCAGCGCCTCGGCCAGATCTGCCGCGGCCATGACACGGACGTTCGGCGCAACGAACACCCGGTGCAGAAAGGTCGCGACCAGCGCGGCGTGGTCCGAGCGCAGCAGGCGCCATGCCGGGTGATGGGTGCGAAGGGTGTCGAGGGTGGCGTAGTCGAGCGTCATGTCGCGGCACAGAGTGAAGTCGTGGAGCGTACTTTACCCATTCTGTGCCGATCGGATGATTCAGTCGTCGAAGCCAACGTATCGAACGAATTTTTCATTTGGCTCGCGCTCTGACTGAACCCCATTGGCAGCGAATTCTTCCGCCGGATACCCCAGCGCGATGCAGGTCATGATCACCTCGTCGTCCGGGATGTTCGCGACCTCGCGCACGATGTCTGAGCGCGTGATGCCCTGGCCATTGACGACGGTGCCCAGGCCGCGGTCACAGGCGGCCAGGCAGATGCCGTAACAAAGCGCGCCCAGGTCGAAATGCGGGGTTGCGCCGGGATCGAGAATCCGGTCGTAGGTCAGCACTATCGAGACCGGCGCGTCGAATTGCCGAAAGCCGCGCATCACCCAGTCCTGGCGTCGCGCCTTGTCATCGCGCTCGATGCCCATGGCAGCGAACAGCCGTTTGGCGATCTCGACCTGCCGGTGCCGGTGCACTCCTTCGTAGGGTCCGTGGGTCACGATGTCGCGTTTGGCTTGCGCACCCGCGCTCATCATTTCGGTGTTGCGCCGACGGACTTGTTCCAGGGGTTCGCCGGTGAGGACGTGCACATGCCAGGGCTGGCTGTTCATGGACGAAGGAGCGCCCTTGGCCACGCTGATGATCTCGTCGATCAGCTGGCGCGGGACCGGTTGCTTCTTGTATCCGCGGATGCTGCGACGGGTGCGGGTCAGCTGCTCGAATTCCATCTCGGACTTTCTTTGCTGCGGGTTTGTGTTGCCGGTCGATTGGCTGGCCGGGGGATGCGATTGTCGATGCTGTGGCGTGTCTCGGGATCTCGAAAAGCTCGATTTTCGCATGCAGGCATCAGGCACCCAGTTCACCGCGATCTCGCCCAGGATGCGGCGCGCAGGCTCAAGGGACACTCGTCGTCAGGCGTCAGGCGTCAGGCGTCAGGCTCATGTGCCGGGTCGTTCGGTTCGGCCAGCGAACTGCTCTTGGCCGGCAGCAATCGCAAGGCGGCGTGAAGGCTGCTGATCAGGAGCGAGACCGAGAGGTTCGCCAGGAAAGCCAGGGTCGTCATCGGGTGAGATGGCACTCTCAGTACTTCTGTGCGGTGAATGTGACCTTTAATCAGCGCACTTAATGCGGTGATTACGCCGGCCTCTGGCAGGCGAGCGACT
>JAYVOV010000579.1:0-3785 GCA_043757735.1 Burkholderiaceae bacterium | reverse complement strand
AGCGGAGAAACCCCGGACCGACCAGCGTGCGGGAATCGGCCCTCCCCTGTTGCGGCGCGTCTTGACATGAATCGATATTAGCCCTGAAATCGCTTTTTACTGATAAAAAAAGTTTCATCGGCTCAATACTTCGCACGCAAGGTTCTACACCACGCATGTCCACGAAACTCGATCCTCCCGCCGTCGAAGAGTACAAACGCAACGGCATCCTTTTCCCGGTCGACGTGATGCCGGCGGCTCGCGCAGCGCAGCTTCTCGAACAGCTCGAATCCATTGAGTCCCAGCACGGCGGCAGGCTGCCGGCTCGTCTCAACCAGAAGCCCCACCTGTTGCACCCCTGGATGAACGAGCTTATCCGCCACCCCGCCATACTCGACGCGGTGGAGTCGGTGCTGGGCCCCGATCTGCTGTGCTGGGGCGCGCAGTTTTTTGCCAAGAACGCCCATGACCCCAGCTTCGTTTCCTGGCATCAGGATGGCACCTACTGGGGACTGTCGAAGCCCGATGTGATCACCGCCTGGGTGGCGCTCACGCCCTCACAGCCATTCAATGGCTGCATGCGTGTCGTCCCCGGCACCCAGCAGGCGCAGGTGCCCCATGCCGACACCTTCGCCGACCAGAATCTGCTCAGCCGCGGACAAGAAATCGCCGTCGACGTCGACCTCGCAAAAGCGGTTGACGTGACCCTGCAGCCCGGCCAGATGTCGCTGCACCATGTCCTGATTTTTCACGGCTCCGAACCCAATACTTCCGACATCCGGCGAGTGGGCTTCGCCATCCGCTATGTGCCGACCTCGGTTCGCCAGCTGTCGGGCAGCCGCGAGAGCGCGACTCTGGTCCGCGGCGTCGATCGATTCAATCACTTCGATCATGAAGAAGCGCCGGAAGGTGAAATGCATCCCGCCGCCGTGGCCCGCCACGCGGCAGTCGTCGATCGACAACTGAAGATCCTTTATGCCGGCGCCGCCAGGCCCGGCAAGCTGGGCGACAGCGCGACGCCCGACCGTACCTGATCACAACAAAGACAGACACCCAAGGAGGTCACCAGATGGACAAGACTCGCCGACTGATTGCCGGATTGCCCGCGGCTGCTCTCGCTGCCGCTGCGGCGCCGCGCCTGGCCGCAGCCCAGGAAACCACCCGCATCCGGTTTGCGCATTCGTTATCCACCACCGAGCCCGCGCATCTGGCGGCCGAGTTCTTCGCGAAAAACGTGGCCGCTCGAACCGGCAACAAAGTCCAGATTCAGGTCTTCCCGAGCGAACAGCTAGGCCCCGGGAAAGAAGTCAACGAAATGATCCGCCAGGGCGCCAACGTGATGAACATCACGGACCCCGGCTACCTGTCGGACTTCGTGCCTGATATCGCTGTGCTCAACGGCCCCTACCTCATCAAGGACCCGGCCGACTACCTGAAGCTGCTGGCATCCGACTGGTACAAGGGCGTCGAAAAGCGCATGGAGACGGCGGGTTTCAAGCTGATCATGGCCAACGGGTTTTTCGGTCAGCGCCACCTGATCGCCGACAAGCCGGTGCGCAAGCCCGAAGACATCGCCGGCATGACCGTGCGCGTACCGCCCAATCCGATGTGGATCGAGACCTTCAAAGCAATGGGCGCCCGTCCCACTACCGTGCAGTGGTCGGAGGTCTACAACGCCTTGCAGCAGAACGTGGTTCAGGCGGCCGAGGCCCCACTGGGTTCGTTGTGGGGCTCCAAGCTGCAGGAGACGCGCAAGGTCATCTCGCTCACCGGTCATTTCACAGCATTCACGATGTGGCCGATGAACATCAGCTACTTCAACAAATTGCCTGCGGACATCCAGAAGATCCTCCTCGAGGAGGGTCGCAAAGGGGGCGAAGAAATGACCCGCCTCACACTGGCCACGCAATCCGATTACATGAACAAGCTCAAGGCCGGTGGCGTCAACTTCGTCAGCGATGTCGACCTCGCAGCGTTCCAGCGTGTGACCGCGCCGGTGTACAAGACGTTCCCCAAATGGACGCCGGGCCTGCACGAAACGGTCATGGCCGTTTTGCGCAGCTGACCGGCTCCTGGACATCATGAACGTCTCGGCGCTGAACGCGCCGGCGCCGGGCGGCTTGGCGTGGGTGCTCGATCAGTTCGAAGAGATCATTGCCTGCCTCGCGGTGGCGGTCGTGATCTTTTCGGTCAGTTGGGGCGTATTGACCCGCTACATCACTGCTCAGCCGGCAACCTGGTGCAATGAAGTCGCCACACTCGCGTTTGCATGGGTGGTGTTCTTCGGCTCTGCCGCCTGCTTCAAGTACCGGCTGCATCCGGCCATCGACGTCCTCACCTCTCGCATGCCGGCCAAACTGCAGGCTGCGGTGGCCGTCATGAATCACGCGCTGGTTCTGGCGTTCTGCGCCTTCATGGTCTGGTTCGGCACGCGTTTCGCAGTGGCCGCCTGGGAAAGCCCAAGTGCGGTTCTGCGCCTGCCCCTTACCTGGCTCTATGGGCCGGTCGCGTTCAGCTTCGCACTGATGATCTTTCGTTATGTTCAGATCCTGAGCGGCAAGCAATGGCAGGAAGCAGATCAGATGCGAGAAACCAATGCTGGCTGACTGGCTGCCCGCCATCCTGATGTGCGTGCTGTTCGCACTCGGCACACCGATCTCGTTCGCGATTGCCATCAGCGCGCTGTCGTTTTTTCTGGTCAGCGGCGAAATACCGCTGAACATCTTCGTGCAGAAGATGGTGACCGTGACCGACTCCTATCCGCTGCTGGCTATCCCGTTCTTCGTGCTGGCCGGTGCGATCATGAACAAGGCGGGCATCACCGCGAAACTCCTGGCCCTGGCCGATTCCATGGTCGGCCACATGACCGGCGCGCTCGCGCAGATGTGCACCGTGCTGGCCACTTTGCTGGGCGGCCTCACCGCCTCGTCCAGCGCCGATGCGGCCATGCTGGCCAAGACGCTCGGCCCCGAGATGGTCCGCAACAACTACAGCCCGGCGTTCGCGGCGGTCATCACCTCGTGCTCCGCGATCATCACCTCGCTGATCCCGCCCTCGATCGGCCTGATCATCTACGGCTACGTGGCCGACGTCTCGGTGGGGCGGCTCTTCATCGGCGGCATCGTGCCCGGCCTGCTGATCGCGGCCGCACTCATGATCGTCACCTGGTTCGTCTCCAAGCGCCGCGGCTACGCGCCGATGCGCAGCAAATTTTCCGGCATGAAGGAAGTGGGGCGCTGCTTTCGCGAAGCGATCTGGGCATTGTCGATTCCAGCCTTCATCATCATCGGCATCCGCTACGGGATCTTCACACCCACCGAGGCCGGCGCCATCACGGTGCTGTACGTGATTCTGGTGGGCCGATTCGCCTACCGCACGCTGCGATGGCAAGACCTGCCCCGACTGCTGAAAGAAACCGCGCTCGACACCAGCTCGGTGATGCTGATGATCTGCGCGGCTTCCGCCTTCGCGTTCTACCTGGCCTGGGAACGCATCCCGCCGCAGATGGCCGCGTGGCTGGTCACGCTGACCCAAGACCCGGTGGGCCTGCTGCTGCTGATCAATGGGCTGCTGATCGTGCTGGGCACCGCTGTCGAGGGCACGTCGGCACTGATCATTCTGACGCCCATATTCGTGCCTATTCTTACCAAGTTGGGGATCGATCCGGTGCACTTCGGCATCGTCCTGGTCACCAACCTGACCATCGCCGGCGTCACGCCCCCAGTGGGGCAGATGATGTTCATCAGTTCGCAGGTGATGCGGGTCCCCATGGACGCCTACACGATAGAAGTGCTGCCCTTCCTGGG
>JAYVOV010000578.1:0-3798 GCA_043757735.1 Burkholderiaceae bacterium | reverse complement strand
CGAATGCGATCAGGAACGGTCCGGACCGCCGCAGTTCCGGCAGCCTGCCGCCTGCGACCAGACCCATCTCGAGCAGGAACAGGCACAGCACCCCTTTGAACAGGTCGCCGAACAGCGGCTTCATTGGTGCCAGGCCTTCGGGGCCGATCAGCGCACCGATCAGCAGCCCGCCCAGCAGCAGGTAGACCGCCTTGCCAAACAAGGTCTCGTGGGCCAGATGGCTCCATCGCACGGTGGCCAGTTCATGACGCTTGGCCAACGCGATCCCCACGATGATGCCCGGCGCTTCCATCAGCGCCACCAGCACTGACATCTGTGCTTCCGGCTCGAGACCCCGCCGAGCCATGTAACTCTGCGCCACCGCGAACGTGACCACTGAGACCGACCCGTAATGGGCTGCGATCGAGGCGGCGTCGGCACGCGAGAGGCGCCCAAGGTATTTCAGGGCCGGGTAGGCGATCAGGGGCAGCATGGCCGACAGAGCGATCCCGACGAGTGCGAGCGGTGCAACAGCGCTCAGCGACTGCCGGGCGATTTCCGCGCCGCCCTTCAGGCCGATGGCCAGCAGCAGGTAGATCGAGAGCGTCTCATAGAGGGCTTCTGGCAATCGCAGATCGGAACGCGCCAGCCGGGCGATCAGCCCGAGCAGGAAAAAGAGAACAACTGGATCGAGGGGCATGTTGCGGGTGCGCTGGGAAAGCTCAGTCCGGGCGAAGACGCTGGTCCGGCACGGCGTTCAATCGCGCTCGTCGATCCAGGCCTGCTGGATGGCCTCGAGGATCTTTTCATTTGATCGGTTGGGCTCATCGGAAAACCCGGGCAGCGCCATCACCCACTGGTGCAGGTCGGTGAAGCGGATGCGCAGCGGGTCGACTTGCGGGTGCGCCTCGTCGAGCGCGATCGCGATGTCGAAAACATCGGTCCATTGCATGATCAGTGATCCTCGCGGGCGTGGTTGATGGTGTAGCGCGGAATCTCGACCACCAGATCGGCCTGCGCGACCTTGGCCTGGCAGGACAGACGCGACAGCGCGGTGAGCCCCCATGCCTTGTCCAGCATGTCGTCTTCTGCTTCGCTGGACGCTTCGAGCGAAGCAGCCCCCTGCCGGATCACGACGTGACAGGTGGTACAGGCGCAGGACAACTCGCAGGCGTGCTCGATTTCAATGCCCTGCTGCAAAAGGGCGCGACACAGCACGGTGCCGGTGGGCACCTCGAACTGCGCCCCCTGAGGGCAAAGGAATTCATGAGGCAGGACTTTGACGACAGGCATGGAGATCAGAACCGCAGACGTGAAGGAAGCATGAGAAGCAGGTGGCGGATCGACTGGTGAAGCAGGACCCGATTCAGGACCCGAGATCGGCGATGCGTTTGCCGGTCAGTGCTCGGGAGATGGACCGGTCCATGCGGCGCGCCGCAAATGCCTCGGTGCCACGGGCAAGATTGTCGGCCGCCGATCGAATGGCTGGCAGATCGGCGCCGGTGCGGGCGGCACGCAGCCGCGACATCAGGCCATCGAGAGCATGATGCTCGTCGCCCCCCAGCAGATCGGCGTCGGCCGCGAGCGCCGACTGAGTTGCTTCGAGCAGCCGGTCGGCGTCAACCTGCTGCTCGCGCAGGGCGCGCGCCCGCATGTCGTCCTCGGCATTGCTGAACGAAGCCTTGAGCATGCTGGCGATCTCGTCGTCGCCCAGACCATAAGAGGGTTTGACGATGATCGACGCCTCGGCGCCACTGGCCAATTCCCGCGCACTGACCGACAGCAGGCCATCGGCGTCGACCTGGAAGGTGACGCGGATGCGCGCCGCGCCTGCCGCCATCGGCGGAATGCCGCGAAGCTCGAAACGGGCCAGCGAGCGGCAGTCGCTCACCAGTTCGCGCTCGCCCTGCACCACATGGATGGCCATCGCGGTCTGACCGTCGCGGTAGGTGGTGAACTCTTGAGCGCGTGCGACCGGGATGGTGGAGTTGCGCGCCACGATGCGCTCGACCAGGCCGCCCATCGTCTCGAGCCCCAGCGCCAAGGGGATGACATCGAGCAGCAGCCAGTCATCGCCCACGCCGCGGTTGCCCGCCAAAATATTGGCCTGCACCGCCGCGCCCAGCGCCACGACCTTGTCCGGATCGAGGTCGATCAGAGGCGGTTTGCCGAACAGCTCGGCCACCGCGCGATACACCTGCGGCATGCGGGTCGAGCCACCCACCATCACCGCCCCTGCCACTTCGCTGGCCTGCAGCCTGGCGTCACGCAGGACACGCCGGGTGGCCGCCAGCGTGCGCTCGAGCAGATCGCGGGTCATCGACTCGAAACGCTCGATGGTCAGCGGCAAGGTGACGCGAGTGGCGTCGGAGAGCTGCACCGAATAATTGGCGTTTGGCAGATGTGTCAGCGCTTCTTTGGTGCGTCGGGCGGCATCGAGCATCGCGCGCAGATCGTGGCCATTGATCACACCGGCGGCCATGGCGATGTCGATCGGATGGCGATCGGCAGAGCCGCCGGTCAGGCCGGTTTCGAGCAGTGCCCAGTCGACGATCCGGCGGTCGAAATCGTCGCCACCCAACGCTGAGTCGCCACCGGTGGCGATGACCTCGAACACTCCGCGAGCCAGTCGCAGGACCGAGATGTCGAAGGTTCCGCCACCCAGGTCGTAGACCGCGTAGATTCCTTCGACCCCGTTGTCCAGGCCATAGGCCACCGCGGCCGCGGTCGGTTCGTTCAGCAGTCGAAGCACGGTGAGTCCGGCCAGCCGCGCTGCGTCCTTGGTCGCCTGGCGTTGTGCGTCGTCGAAGTAGGCTGGCACGGTGATCACGGCACCGACCAGTTCACCACCAAGCGAGCGCTCGGCGCGATCGCGCAGCACGCGCAGGATCTCGGCCGACACCTCCACCGGGCTGCGTTCGCCGGCGCGGGTACGCAGCTTCACCATGCCCGGCGCGTCGACGAACTGATAGGGCGTGCGGCTTTGCGACGCATCGGCCAGGCCGCGCCCCATGAAACGTTTGACCGAGGCAATGGTGTTGTGCGGATCGACCGCGGCCTGCTCGGCGGCCGCCTGGCCGACATCGACGCCGCCATCCTCGCGATATCGCACCACCGACGCCAGCAGACCGCGGCCATGTTCGTCTTCCAGCACCTCGGCAATGCCATGGCGAACCGAAGCCACCAGCGAATTGGTCGTGCCCAGGTCGATGCCCACCGCGAGCCTGCGCTGATGGGGCTCGGGAGCCATGCCTGGTTCGGAGATCTGAAGAAGCGACATCGACAATCCGTTCAGTCAGCGCGACGGTGCGCCGGGAAAAATGCTCAACCTGCCAGCAGGTCTTCTTGGGCGAAGTCGACCTCTTCACCGAGGCGATCGAGAAACATCAGCTGGCGAACCCCCTCGCCCGCCCGCGCCGGCTGGTTCTGATCGTCCAAGGCGACCTTGATCCGACCGATGAGCGCGGCCCGCTCGGCATCGATCTCCAGGCGCAAGGCATCCAGCGCCACACCCGAGCCCGACTGGCGGGCCTCGTCGAGCGCCTCGCGCCACTCCATCTGCTGCATCAGGAAAGCCGCCGGCATGGCGGTGTTCGACTCCACCTGCAGGTCTATGCCACGCAGCTCGCACAGGTACGCGGCCCGGCGCTGCGGATCACGCAGCACCCGATAGGCCTCGTTGACCTGGGTTGCCCGCTGCAGCGCCAGGCGGCGATCGGTGTCGCTGCCCTGGACATGGCGATCGGGGTGCACCGCAGCCTGCAGGCGACGCCACGCCGCTTCGAGCGCCAGCGCGTCGATCGCGAAGGCCTGCGGCAG
>JAYVOV010000577.1:0-3804 GCA_043757735.1 Burkholderiaceae bacterium | reverse complement strand
GTATGCGCAGTTCGTGACGGCCAAGACCACCTCGTTGAAGAAGACGATCGTCGGTCTGACCCCGATTCGCGAAAGCGATATCCAGAGCAAAGCGATGTCTGATCTGGCGCCCAAGCTCGGCGGCCTGGTGGAGTTCTATCGCAGCCCGGCGCGTGTGGCCTGGACCCCGACCGGCACCAACGTGCCCGACTACCCCAAGCTTGCGCAGTTGTGGTGGAAGAACGTGGCGGTCGCGGTGACCGGCGAGAAGACCCCGCAGCAGGCGATGGACAACCTGGCCGAAGAGATGGACCAGGTGATGGCCCGTCTGGAACGTGCCGGCATGGCGCGCTGCGCGCCCAAGCTCAATCCGAAAGGCGACCCGAACAAGTATCTGAGCGACAAGGGCGCGCCGTGGAAGAAGCTGGCCAACGAAAAGCCCAAGGGCGAGACGATCGCCTATGACACCCTGCTGAACGCCTGGAAGGCCGGCAAAGTTCGCTGACCGATCAAGATTCACTCGGATCGGACATGCCGCTTCGGCGGCATGCCTGTTGGAGCCGCCGGCGCGATCGCACCGGCGGCTCTTTTTGCATCTGCGCGTCCGCCTCGAGCCAGGGCTCAGGCGATTTCCGCGATGCCGTTGTTCAGCACGATCACGTCGCGCTGCACGACCTTCACCCGGAAATGCACTTTGCTGCCGCGTTGCCAGATCTCGACCCGCAGGGTTTCGCCGGGATAGACCGGGCTGGTAAAACGCAGGCCGACGCTCTTCAGGCGGCGCGGGTCATAGTCGCAGCACGCTGCCAGAACGGCGTGACCAGCCGCGCCATAACTGGCCAGGCCGTGCAGGATCGGCGCCTTGAAGCCGGCGGCGGCGGCCACCGCCGGGTCGGCATGCAGCGGATTGAGGTCGGCGCACAAGCGATAGATGAGTGCGGCCTGTGGCACGGTGTGCATGTCGCGGACCAGGTCAGGCGCGGCGTCGGGCACTGCCGGCTTGGCGCTCGGGGAGGGGTCGCCGCCCGTGGGGCCGTTGCCGTCGCGCTCGGAGAAGCCGCCGTCGCCGCGACAGAACGTGAGGCCTTCAGCGGTGGCCAGCAGGTCGCCGGTGGCCTTGTCGTAGATCTTGCGTTCCTGGACCAGGATGGCGCCTTTGTCGCGACCTTTGTCGACGATTCCGGTCACCTTCATCGTGGCCACCACCGTGCCCTGGATCGGCACTGGTTTGTGGAGGACGAGGCTTTGTTCACCGTGCAGCACCTTCACCCAATCGATACCGGAATCGGGCTCTTTGACCCAGAAACCGGGCGACGCCATCACCACCGGCATGGTCGGGACGGTGAGCTGATTGCCGTTGCCCTCGTAGACGAAGCGCAGCTGCCTGGTGTCGAGCGGGTCGTGGCCGAAGCCGATGCCCAGCGCATAGAGCGCGGAGTCTTTCCAGGTGTAGGTCTGTTCGACGTCCTTGAAGACGCGGGCTTTCAATGCCTGATAGTCGATCGCCATGGTCTCATTGTCCTCCGTGACAAGCCTTGTATTTGCGCCCGCTGCCGCAGGGGCATGGGTCGTTGCGGCCGACCTTGGGTTGATCACGCCGCACGGTGGCGGGCACCAGCGCGCGCTCGCGGGCTTCCTGGAAAAACGCGAAGGCGTCCATCGCGTTGCTGATCATTTCTTCGACCAGCTTGGGCCGTTCCTCGAGGGGGATCGCTTCGCGCAGTTCGCCGGACTCGGGGTCGAACTCGTCGGCCAGCCGGACCATGGGGTCGAGCACGTCGGCGAAGTCGTCGTCGTCGTCCAGCGGCGACCAGTCTTCGGCCCGTATGCCGACGCCGCGCAGATAGCCGATCGCCCAGCCGCGGCCGTCGACACGGTTCTCTTCGTCGTAGGCCAGCACCGGCGAAAACCCCTGGCCTTCGTGCAACTGCTGCGAGACGTTGTCGCGGTGCCGGCGCAGCAGACGATGCAGCGTTTCGCGATCGGCCTCTTTCATGCGCGCCTGCACTTCCTCGGGCGGTCCGCCCAGGATTTCGCCGAGGAGTTCGTCGGCAGGGATCGGTGCCGGGCTGCTCAGGGTGGCGGCGGTGAAGCCGTCGAACTCCTCCAGCGTCATCGACTCCTCTTCATTGGCGCCCGCCAGCAGCTCATCGAGCTGGCGCAATTCACTGTCGGTCAGGGCGAGCACTTGGCCGCCGGTCGAGGGGATCATCGGGAGTTCCTTTCAGGGCTTGAATCCTACCTGTCAGCACGGGCCGGACAGGTTGGCGGTGTTCCGCTCGGTCGCCATTGTCCTCCAAGGGGGGCGCTTTTCGGGAGGAGCGTACTTCGGAGGCTGCTTACTTCGGACACCGTGGGATGCTGCCGGCGGGCGCAGACGCGACCGCCGACTCGCGGAGATTGGGTTGGGTGGTGATAAGGACGGTACCCGTGCCCGTGCCCGTGCCCGCGGTGGGTATCCTCGGCCCGCTCGCCTCGCCTCGCCTCGCCTCGCCTCGCCCCGCCTCGCCTCGCCTCGCCCTGCTCGCCCTGCCTCATAGACGTCCCGCCCGGCCTGCGCATGCGGGGACCCTCAATCCGCCAATCGGCGTTACGATGATTCGAAAATGCCACGCGGAGACACGATGAAGCCCACCACAGCCCCATTCCACTCGATCCCCGTTGCACCGCGGACCCAGCGGCGCCGCGCAGCGTTCGCCGCCATCGGTGCGATCACGATCGCGGCAACTGTGCCGATCCTGCACGCACAGGAGCCTTACCCGAGCCGACCGATCACGATGATCGTGCCGTTTCCACCTGGTGGTGTCGCCGACACGGTCGGCCGGCCGGTCGCCGAGGCACTGGCGCGCCTGCTGGGCCAGCCGGTGGTGGTCGAGAACAAGGCCGGTGCGGGGGGCGGCGTCGGCATGGCGCAGGTCGCCAGAGCGCGGCCCGACGGGTACACGCTGCTGATGGCCCTGTCATCGGTGACCATCATTCCAGAGGCCGACAAGATCCTGGAGCGCAGCCCGATGTACCAGCTCAACCAGCTGGTGCCGATCGCCCGGTTCACCGCCGACCCCACGGTCCTCGTGGTGCGCGCGGACAGCCCCTGGAAAACCGCCAGGGAATTCATGACCTACGCCAAAAGCAAGCCCGGTGCGCTCACCTTCGGCTCGTCGGGCAACTACGGCACCATGCATGTGCCGATCGAGATGCTCAAACAGGAGTCGGGGACGTTCATGGTTCATGTGCCCTATACCGGCGCAGGTCCGGCTGTGGTGGGCCTGCTGGGTGGCCAGGTCGATGCGCTGGCAACCGGCCCTTCGACGATCGTCCAGCACGTGAAGTCGGGGCGCCTGCGCGCGCTGGCGCACTGGGGCGAGGGCCGACTGGCCGCCCTGCCTGATGTGCCCAGCCTGAAGGAACTGGGATACCCGATCGGGTTTTCACAGTGGGCGGGGCTGTTCGCGCCTGCCGGAACGCCTGAACCGGTGATCGCGCGCCTGCGCGAGGCGGCGGGGAAGGCGGCCGAGGACGACCGCGTGGTTCGCACCATCCTCACCGCAGGCACGCCGATGCAGTACCAGGATGCGCCCGATTTCGCGCGCTTCGTCGCTGCCGACGCGGCGACCATGGCCGGCGTGGTGAAACGGATCGGCAAACAATAAGGACTTGCGACAAGGACTTGCAACAGGGGTTTGCAACAGCCGACGCGATCTCGAAGCGAAATGCAGATTGCGCGGTGCCACCGGCCGGTGGTCTACCATCGGACTGTTCACCGAGCAGCAGACCTTGTCGTTCGTGCAACCTACCGGAGCCCCCGTCGATGACCACCACCACCGC
>JAYVOV010000576.1:0-3805 GCA_043757735.1 Burkholderiaceae bacterium | reverse complement strand
AGGCCGCCCACCAGATGGCCGCCAACCCTTTGCCGCCGCGGGTGCGCAAGCCGGGTTCGGTCGGCATCGCGGCCGGCCCCGAGGTGGCGATCATGGATGTCGAAGGCAATCTGCTGGCCGCAGGCGAAACCGGCGAGATCGTGATTCGCGGCGAGAACGTCACCAGGGGCTACGAAAACAATCCCAAGGCCAACGCCGAGGCCTACACCGGCGGCTGGTTTCGAACCGGCGACCAGGGTGTGATGGATGCCGAGGGCTATGTCACGCTCACCGGCCGCCTGAAGGAGATCATCAACCGGGGCGGCGAAAAGATCTCGCCGCGCGAGGTCGACGAGGTGCTGATGGACCATCCCGCGGTGGCGCAGGTGGTGACCTTCGCGATTGCGCACGACAAACTGGGCGAAGAAGTAGGCGCGGCGGTGGTGCTGCGCGCGGGCGCGACGCTCACTGAAAAGGAACTGCGTGAATTCGCCGCGCAGCGCCTCGCCGACTTCAAGGTGCCGCGCAGGGTGCTGTTTCTGGCCGAAATCCCGAAGGGGGCGACCGGCAAGCTGCAGCGCATCGGGCTGGCCGCCAAGCTGGGGCTCTGAGTTGCCTGGCGCTACGCCCTCTACTTTGCCAGCATCTGATCGACGATCAGATGCCAGTGTTCGTCGCTCACCGGGGTGATGGACAGGCGGCTGCCTTTCTTGAGCAGCAGCAGGTCGGCCAGCGCGGGTGTCGCGCGCAGTTCGGCCAGGGGCAGCAGGCGCGTCTTGCGGATGGCCTGCACATCGACCAGCAGCCAGCGCGGTTTGTCGGGCGTGGCGGAAGCGTCGAAGTAGGGTGATTCGCGCTCGTACTGGGTATGGTCCGGCCGGCAGGCGGAGGCCACCCGCGCGACGCCTGCGATGCCGGGCGCGGGGCAGCTCGAGTGATAGAAGAGCACGCTGTCGCCCACCCGCATGTCGTCGCGCATGAAATTGCGCGCCTGGTAGTTGCGGACACCGGTCCAGGGAACGGTCGACTTGTCGGCCGCCAGTGCGTCGTCGATCGAGCACTCATTGGGCTCGGACTTCATCAGCCAGTAGCGGGTCATGGGTTTCCTCGCTCGTCGGCGTCATTGAACGACAAACCCCGCCGAAGCGGGGCTTTTGCGGTTTGAACGAGACCGTTCAAGCGTGCTTGCGACGGCTTAGTCCGAGGCCGACAAGGCCCAGGCCGAGCAGGCCGAGGACAGCGGGTTCGGGAATGCCGTTGACGGAGACGGTGATTTGCTGAGTCACGCCGGTGGTGAGCGCGTTTTGCAGCCCGACCACAAACGAGAAGGTGCCGCCCTGTGCGATCGTGATCGTTCCGTCAGTAAATTGCTGCGCGATCTGGGTCGTCCCGAAAAGACCCGTTTCAGACGCGATGGGCCCGGTCAAAGCGCCCGCCGGGCCAAAGGAATTGCCTCCTCCAAGAGCGACGCTTGCCACAAGGCTGGTACCTACCAGGCTGGTGCCAAAGTTAGCGCCCGTCACATCACCTCGGTAGAGCTCAGCAACTAAATTAGGTGAGCTGCCGGTGCGATTCACATCCAGGTCGATGACCGCCCCGGTAAGTGCAAAAAAGATGAACCAGTTGGCCGCCATGAGCTGATTGCTGGTACCGACAAGCGTGGTCGTGACCGGCGTGGCGTTGGTCAGGGTGACCGGTGTGATCCCAGCGGACGCCGACTGGCTGAACAGAGCCAGTGCGACAACCGCGGCTGCGGAGGCAGATTTCAAACCAAGGGAGGTTCGCATGGCATTTGAATCCAGTGAGTAGTTGGACTCACACATGCATTTATTGGGCCACCCTAGAAAATCTCATTAAAATGAAGGACTTGTGATATTTCACACTTGTCGAGTGGAAGAAATTCCGACAATTATTGCGTCGTGCACCCGCAGCATCTAAAAGCGCGCGGAATTGCTGGAACGAATGCCTGCTGGTGAGTCGAGTGTCGCTTGGCCGGTTTTTTTTATTGGCGGCGGCGGCGCGCCAACCCGAGGCCAGCCAGACCCAGGCTGAGCAGCGCCAGTGACTCAGGCTCCGGCACCTGACCGATGCCGTTGGCGGTCACCGAAAACGGGCGGCCAATCGTTTCCACGTTCAGCGTATTGACCATCACCGAGTACACGCCGGTCTGGGGGGCGGTCAGACTGAAATGTGGGTCGCCGAAGGGGCCCGGCACATTGGGCGGGTCGGTGTCGTCGGAAATGGCGAGAAAGGTGAGCCCCGACCCCGGCGAGGCTGGCTGGGCCGCGTTTCCGGGCGACAGATTGTCGGCATTCGTCAATGGATTGAAGGTAATTCCGTTAACGTTGCCGAAGTAGAGTTCAGCCACCGGGTCGAGCGCCCCCCACAGGCGATTGATGTCGATGTCGATGATCGCGCCGGTGACGGCGAAGAAGATGAACCAGTTGGCGCTGTTGAGCGCACCGGGTGTGTCGTCCTCGGCGTTGATATTGGCGGTGGTGGTCAGGCCATTGCTCAGAGTGATCGGCACAACGGCCGATGTCGCCGGTTGGCTGAACAGGCTCAGCGTCATTGCGGCGGCGGCCAAGGTTCTGATTCGAATCGGGGGGGGCATGAAGTGCTCTTCTTGATGTGGAGTCTGCACGTCATCAAGCATATTTCATGCCATAAGTTGTTTTTCAATAAAAACAATGAGTTGCATAAAATTATCGATAGCTCAGTCAAGAGTTCCGACATCCTTGAGCGCTTGCATCCAAGCTGCGCGTCTTGATCTCGAGGTATGTGTAAAACATCACACCCCGCGTGTGCGAAAAATCCGATTGATCATCGATCGGGCAAGTGCCAGGCCGGATGTCAACGGGGGCATTGAACTGAACGTGAGAAAGGTCGCAATGCCCGCCGAACAGCAGCACACCGGGACTGGAAAGAAACCCGACAAGTGCACGCGGACGGCCTCCCGAAACGGCAAACCCCGTCAAAACGGGGTTTGGATCAGGCGGCGGCAGGCGTGCCAGGCGCGGGGGAAACGCCGGTCTAGCGCTGTCGAGGGGGATTGAATGACGCAGTTCACCAAAAAGAAACGGGCGCTTTCGCGCCCGTTTCCGGCAAGAGTGCCCCGCCAGTGCCGCTAGACCGCCATCCTGAACCGTGAAGTTCAGGGCGGCTGCAGCGGGCATCACATCAGGTTCATCCGCAAAGGGACAATCTCAACAGCGACGCGCCATTCGCCACAGCCTTGGTTCTCGCATTGGTTCAAGGAATGTACGGCCTTGACGAACACCGCAGGGCATCAACATTGTAGCCCTGATCCTTGCGCGATTCATGCCATTGGTCGTACCGCAACGCCGCTTCGCGGTGCGCCCGGGCAGTCCTGCCGGCAATGCGCAGTCCTTAGCGCCCGCGGTCAGAACAAATTGTCCTGGCGCTTGATTTCTTCTTCGAGCGCGTCATTGAGCAGACGCACCCGACGCGTGGTTTCCACCGCCACCGGGCCGCCAGGCGATTGCCGGGCCGCAATGAGATCTTCGGCCAGCTGCAGCGCCGCGCCGACCGCGATCCGGTCGAGCTGCGTCACCTTGCTGCCCTCGCGAACACTGCGCATCTTCTGATCGACCAGGGCCGCGGCTTCGATCAGCCTGGCCTTGTCGTCGGCGCCGACCATCAGACGGTAGTCTTTGTCGAGGATGCGCACATCGATCTGTTCCATGATCACGCACCTTCCGCAGTGGCTGCCGGCAGCCGTGACAGCGCGCTTTGCACTGTGACACGGGCTTCGTCGATTCGTTGCTGCAAGGATTCCTGCAGGCGGCGCGACTCATCGAGCTGC
>JAYVOV010000575.1:0-3812 GCA_043757735.1 Burkholderiaceae bacterium | reverse complement strand
GCGTTCGCCCCGCTTCCTTTATCATTGATCTCCCATAGGCAAGTCCGCGGATTCGCCGGGCATGCCGCTTTCGCCCGGCTGGAGATTCAATGAGCAGTATTGGCTATCAAAGAGGCGCCGACGGCATCGTCACGCTTACCTTGGATGCACCTGACGCATCCGTCAACACGATGAACGAGGCATTCCAGGCAGACCTCGCTACTACGGTAGAGCGGTTGGAACTGGAGCGCGAGCAGATCGTCGGCGTGATCATGATCTCTGCGAAGTCGTCCTTTTTCGCTGGCGGCGATCTTCGGTCCCTGATCAACGTGCGCCCGGAAGATGCCGAGCACTTCTTTGACGGGATCGAGCGCATGAAGAGCCATCTGCGCCGTCTCGAGAAGTTGGGCCGCCCCGTCGTTGCGCTCGTTGCGGGTCACGCGCTTGGCGGTGGGCTCGAGCTGACATTGTCCTGCCATCACCGCATTGCACTTGACGACGCCAGCATTCAGATCGGATTTCCAGAAGCCACTCTGGGCTTGCTGCCCGGTGCAGGCGGCGTCGTCAAGTCGGTGCGCCTGATGGGCATTGAGCGAGCGCTTCCGTATTTGACTGAGGGCAAGCGCATCTCGCCTCGGGAGGCCATGGAGGTGGGCTATATGTCCGCCCTGGCGCCTGAGCGGGCAGCCATGCTGCCCATGGCCAAGGCTTGGATCGCAGCGAACCCCGCGCCCATGCAACCATGGGACGACCCCAAATGGCGCATTCCTGGCGGCACGCCGGCGAATCCGTCTGTGGCTGGCATGCTCGCGATCGTCTCTGCAATGCTGCTCGAAAAAACCAGGGGAAACCTGCCCGCTCCCGAAGCCATCCTGGCCGCCGCGGTTGACGGTGCTCAGGTCGACTTCGACACCGCGCTGCGAATCGAGTCGCGCTATCTGACCAAGCTGGCAACCGGCCAGGTCGCGAAGAACCTCATCGGGACGTTGTTCTTTCAACTCAACGAAGTGAAAGAAGGCAAGAGCCGGCCGGCTTCGGTGGCCCGTGTCAAGACTGCCAGGGTCGGGGTGCTGGGGGCTGGAATGATGGGCTCCGGCATTGCATGGGCCTGCGCATCGCGTGGCATAGCCTGCGTATTGAATGACGTCACCCTGGACGCTGCTTCAAAAGGGAAAGCCTATTCGGAGACCTTGCTGACCAAACGCGTAGCCAAGGGCACCCTTTCCATTGCTAAAGCGGAAGAGATCCTTGCGTTGATCCATCCGACCTGCAATATCGCAGATCTAGCCGATTGCGATCTGATCATCGAAGCGGTATTTGAAGACCAGGCGCTCAAGGCACGCGTCACCCGCGAAACTGAGGCGGCAATTTCTGCTGACGCGGTGTTTGCATCGAACACCTCGACTTTACCTATCTCGGGCCTGGCCCAAGCATCAACGCGACCCGACAGGTTCATTGGCCTGCATTTCTTTTCACCAGTCGATCGCATGCAACTGGTGGAGATCATTCGAGGCCGCCAGACATCAGATGAAACCCTGGCACGCGCCTATGACTTCGTACTGCAGATTGGCAAGACGCCGATCGTTGTCAATGATTCCCGCGGCTTCTATACAAGCCGTGTGTTTGGCACGTTCGTGAACGAAGGTATGGCTTTGCTCGGAGAAGGCGTCCCTCCCGCTACCATCGAGAACATCGGTATCCAGATTGGCATGCCTGTCGGGCCACTCGCTGTTCTAGACGAAGTCTCGTTGAAGCTCGCAGATGATGTGCTCCACCAGGAGTTGGCCGATCTCGAACGAACCGCGAGTACAGGCGATCATGGTCACGACCACGCGCCTCATGCGGAACACGATAATGACTGCAATCACGGGCACGGGCGCGGCCATGCGAAGGACCACGAACACGCCCACGACCATGGCCACGAGCGCGACCACGACCACAAGCACGACCATGAGCACGATCATGCGCACGACCACAAACCCGCCGCTGTCCCTGCAACCGCCGCCAAAGCCCACACGCACAACCACAAAATCAAATCGCGTCGCATGGCCGAATCAGCGGTCTATGTGCTCGAAAAAATGTCTCATGGCTACCGACGAATGGGCCGCGCCTACGGCGCTGGCTTCTACGAGTACCCCGCTGACGGTGAAAAATTCCTTTGGCCAGGGCTTTCCGCCTTCGCCAAGGGTGGCAAACCCGTCCCCCTCGATGACATTCGGGATCGCTTGCTCTACGCGCAGGCAATCGAGACAGTCCGTTGCCTTCAGGAAGGCGTATTAACCTCCACGCGCGACGCCAATATCGGGTCGATTTTCGGCTGGGGATTCCCCGCTTACACGGGCGGCACCGCGCAGTTCGTCAACCATGTCGGCACGGCGGCTTTTGTGACGCGTGCGCGTGAGCTCGCGCAGCGCTATGGCGAACGTTTCGAGCCGCCGGCACTGCTGCTCAAGCTGGTCGCCGAGTGCAAGCCGCTGTGAACGCCGTCACTGTCACGCAAGACGGGCCGGTGACCATCGTCACCCTCTCCCGGCCGCAGGCCCGCAATGCCGTCGACGGCCCAACCGCCCAGGCTCTGGCGGACGCGTTCGAGGCGTTCGACCAGGACCCCGCATCGAGCGTCGCGGTCTTTCACGGCGCCAACGGAACATTTTGTTCTGGCGCCGATCTCAAGGCGGTCGCCGCTGATTCAAAACGCCTTCGCCTTTCACCTGCCGGACGTGGCCCGATGGGACCCTCGCGCCTGCTGCTCGACAAACCGGTGATTGCAGCCGTATCCGGATTTGCGGTGGCGGGTGGGCTTGAACTGGCGCTTTGGTGCGACCTCAGAATCGTTGAACAATCCGCAGTGTTCGGTGTGTTCTGCAGGCGCTGGGGCGTGCCCTTGATCGACGGTGGCACGATCCGTCTGCCGCGGCTGATCGGATTGTCCCGTGCCCTTGATCTGATATTGACCGGTCGACCGGTCGCTTCCGACGAGGCACTGGCCATGGGTCTGGCCAACCGAGTCGTTGCCGATGGCGCCGCCCTGGACGCAGCCATCGAGATGGCCAAAGAGCTGGCCGAACTGCCGCAGACCTGCCTGCGCAACGACCGGCGTTCAGCCTACGAACAATTTGGCATGCCCTTGCCGCAAGCTTTTGCCCGCGAGTTCGAATTGGGCATGGCGACCATCGAAACCGGAGAACACGTCCGTGGCGCCGCTCGATTCGCAGCCGGCGCAGGACGACACGGCGCTCGCGCCAATGGAGACATCTGATGCCCCGCCACGACTACCGAGTTCATGAGTATCGCGCGCCCGTCGTACCGCGCCCGGCTGCCACCATCTTGCTGCTGCGCGACGCCAGCGCGGGGCTTGAAGTCCTGATGACTCGACGTTCAATGCAAGCCTCCTTCGCACCCGGTGTCTATGTCTTTCCGGGCGGTGCCTTGGATGCGGCAGACCAAGGCGAAACCGCGCGGTCCTTGTCTCGTGCACGTGCCAGCCAATCTCAAGAGCAGCAGGCGTTCACGGTTGCCGCGATTCGCGAAGCCTTCGAAGAGCTTGGCGTGCTGCTCGCACATCTGCCCGACGGATCGCCTGCGGGACAAGTTCACCTTGATCTTCTTTCGCGCGAGCGCGATGCGGATTTCCTCGAGCAGATGGATCAGCACGGACTGAGCCTTGCGGTCGAGGATGTCTATTGGCTGTGCCACTGGATCACCGACCCTGATCTTCCGAAGCGTTTCGATGCCCGATTCTTCGTTGCCCGCATGCCCGTCGATCAGGAGCCGGTTGCCGACGAGGGAGAGACTTTCGAGCCGATCTGGATCGCGCCGGGCGAAGCCCTCAA
>JAYVOV010000574.1:0-3812 GCA_043757735.1 Burkholderiaceae bacterium | reverse complement strand
CGACGTGGCGGCCACCCAGAATCCGGCAGCGGACAACCGCAATGCGCGAGCGATGGTTGGTATCGCCGACCGGCTGATGGTGGGCGGGCAGCGAGCAGTCGATGCCTACGGCGACCTGGCGGCCGATGTCGGCATCCGCACGCAGTCGGCCCTGTCTTCGCGCGCCTTGAGCTCGCGCGTGCTCGGCGATGCACAGGCCGCGCGTTCCGAGGATTCTGGCGTCAATCTCGATGAGGAGGCCGCACGGCTGCTGCAGTTCCAGCAGAGCTATCAGGCGGCGGCCAAGCTGATCGCGACCGCGCAAGCCGTATTCAACAGCCTGCTGCAGGTGGCCTCGTGAGCGCTGCCGCAGCCCTGAAATTGCCGGAGTGACATCGTGCGTGTATCCACCGCTTACGCTTTCCAGAGTGCCATCGACGCGATGGGTGATCGGCAATCGAAACTCGTTCGGACGCAGGAGGAGCTGGCCACCGGCCGCAAACTCCTGAAAGCCAGCGACGATCCGATGGCGGCTGCCGGCGCTGAGCGTACGCGTTCGGCGCAACGGAGAATCGAGACGCAGACCCGGATGAACGATTTTGCCAGCTCGATGCTCAAGCAGGCCGATCTCACCCTCGGCCAGGCTTCCGAGGTGATGCAGCTGGTTCGCGAGGGGGTCGTGCAGGCGGGCAACGGCTCGCTGGGAGCGCAGGGCCGGGCGCCGATCGCGCTCCAGTTCCGCGGCTACCGCGACGAGCTGCTGGCTCTGGCCAATCGACCGGACGGTTCGGGCGGCTACGTGTTCGGCGGGCAGGGCAGCCGCAGCGCGCCCTTCGTCGATGGTGCGGCGGTCACCTATCAGCCGGACGTGGGCGAGCAGAGTGTCGGTCTCGACGCGGATACGCCCACCAGCCTCGATGGCCGGGCGACGTTCATGAACCTGCCGGCGGGCGCCGGCACACAGAGCATCTTCGATCTGCTGGACAGCACGATCGCGGCGCTCGAAGACCCGACCGCGACTGGCGCAACCATCACGGCCACGGTCAGTGCGGCCCTTTCCGGCATCGACACCGCAATCGACCGGGCATCGACCAAGCGCACCGAGGTCGGCGAGAACCTGCGTGCGCTGGAGAGCCGCGGCCGTCTCGCCGAGCAGGGTGCGATCGAACTCTCTTCTCAGATGTCCGATCTGGTCGATGTCGATTTCGCCAAAGCCATTTCGGATTTTCAGAACAATCAGACTGCGCTCTCGGCAGCCATGCGCACCTATTCCCAGATCTCGAAGATGTCGCTGTTCGACTATCTCTGAGCCGCGGGCCAGCCAGACTTCCTGAAGCAGAACGGAACCACGTCAAGATGGCTACCGCCGCGATCACCACCACACTCCTCGGTTACGAGCCGATTGTCGATCGGACCCGCAAGACGATCGCGATGCGGTTCACCGCCCGCGCGCACAATGGCGAACCGGCCGATCTTGCCCGCCTGTACGGCGATCTGGCCAAACTGTGGCCAGCCGACGGCACACCGGTCCTGCTGCGCATCGATGGTGACACGCTGCCACAGGACCTGCTCGAGCAGGCAGTGTTCAAGTACCTGTGGATCGAGGTGCCTGCGGCATTGACCGGGACGGCTGAAGGGCTCGAGCTGATCACTCAGCTGCAGCGGCGCGGCTATGTGCTCGTGCTCGGCGGCAGGCCGGTCGGCTCGCTGCCGGGATCGATGCTGCCGGGGTTCAAGATGTCGATCATCGACGTGGCCGCCGATCGCCGCTTGCATGAAACCCAGTCCGGCCAGGATCGCGGGTATTCACGCTCCATTCCCTACGCGCAGGCTGGTGTGAAGAGCATCGGCATGTTGAAGAAGAGCTTCGAGACCGGCGCGCTGGCCTGCATCGGCTGGCCTTTCGATGATGCCATTCAGCACGCCGTGCCGAGCGACGCCAGCCCCGACTTCGGCACGATCACCCAGCTGCTCTCGATGATCGAGCGCGATGCCGATCCGGCCGATTTCGAAAAGGTGATTCGACGCGACGCAGCGCTCGCCTATCGCCTGCTGCGCTATATAAACTCCGCGGCCTTCGGTCTGCCGGTTGAGATCCAGTCGTTTCGCCACGCGGTGATGATGCTGGGTTACGAGCGTCTCAAACGCTGGCTGCTGCTGATGCTGATGACGGCCAGCAAGGACGCTAATATGCAGCCGGTGATGTTCGCGTCGTTTCGCCGCGGCCTGTTCATGGAACATCTGGTCGGCCAGGACGGCAATGACGCGCAGCGTGACGAGGTCTTCATTCTTGGCGTGCTGTCGCTGATCGACAAACTGTTTCGCGAGCCGCTACCGGTATTGCTCGAGAAGCTCTATGTGCCCAGCAGCATCCGCGAAGCGCTGATCGAGCGCAGCGGCCCGTTCACGCCCTATCTGAATGTGGCCGAGGCGATCGAGCGTCCGCCCGATCGCAAACTGGCTGATAGCCTGGACAACGCGCTGCTGTCGATCGAACAATGCAACAAGGCTTTGGTCAAAGCGGTCACCGTCCGAGAACTCGCGGCGGCCTGAGGCGCGCTGGCGCGAACCAGAGGTTCGCGCGGGCGCGATTCACGCTATCGGCGCGCTAGAATTGCACCGATGAACCAGGACGATTTCAAACGGGCCGCCGCACGTGCGGCCATTGCCGAATTGGTGCCTGGCGCCCTAGTGGGCGTTGGCACGGGTTCGACTGTCAATTTTTTTATCGAGGCGCTGGCCGAAAACGCGGCGCATTTCGCCGGTGCGGTGTCGAGTTCGGCGCGCAGCACCGAGCGGCTGCGGGCCGCCGGCGTCACCGTGCTCGACCTCAACGAGGCGGTTCTTGCCGGGCTGCCGCGCCCGGTTTATGTCGACGGAGCCGATGAGATCGACTCGGGCGGCCACATGGTCAAGGGTGGGGGCGGTGCGCTCACGCGCGAAAAAATCGTCGCCAGCGCCTTTGCCCGCTTCGTGTGCATTGTCGATGCGTCTAAACAGGTAGCCACACTGGGCAATTTCCCGCTGCCGATCGAGGTGATCCCGATGGCGCGTGAACTGGTCGCGGCGCGAGCCCGTGAACTGGGCGGCAGACCGGTGCTGCGCGCCGGTTTCGTCACTGACAACGGCAACCAGATTCTTGATGTGGCTGGGCTGCGCATCGCTGACCCGGTGGCCCTGGAAGAGCGCATTGATCACTGGCCGGGTGTGGTTACTGTCGGGCTGTTCGCTCGCCAACGGGCGTCTGTGGTGCTGGTGGCCAGCGCCCAGGGCGTGCTGCGCCTGGGCGCGAGGGCAGCGCCGGCCTGATCAGCTCGAGGCCGGCGCGGCGGCGGGCTGATCGGCTCGAGGCCGGCGCGGCGGCGGGCTGATCGGCTTCAGGCCGGCGGAACGAAGCCGGCTGGTTTGTCGGCGCCTTCGCCGAAGAAATACTTCTCCATCTGCGTGGCGAGATACTTGCGCGCCCGGGTATCGGCCAGATTCAATCGGTTTTCATTGACCAGCATAGTCTGGTGTTTCAGCCATCCGGCCCAAGCTTCTTTGGAGGCGCCCTCCCAGAGACGTTTGCCGAGTTCGCCCGGATACGGCGGGAAATCGAGGCCTTCCGCCTCTTTTTGCAGCTTGACGCAGAACACGGTACGAGCCATGGGAGTTCCTGATCGAAATTAAGGTGCGATTGTCACCTGTTTATTGGATGGCAGGCGAACGGGGCGGGATTTTTGCCGGACGGCTCGGCGATTTGGTCTTACTATCTGCCCCCGCCTGCCGCGCCAATGTCGATATTTTACGATTCGATGCTGCCCCTGGCGGCCTGCATCCCCCACTTCTTCCAG
>JAYVOV010000573.1:0-3814 GCA_043757735.1 Burkholderiaceae bacterium | reverse complement strand
AGCGCCGATGATAGTGCGGGTTCCCGTGTGAAAGTAGGACATTGTCAGGCTACTATTGAAAAAGGCCTCCGTCGAAAGACGGAGGCCTTTTGCTTTCTGGATTCTTTGATCGAGATATTCTCGCCTTCCCAAGCCGCAGCCCTACTTCAATCTCTAGATTCGAGATCAGCGGCTGATGGCACGGGTGGAAGCAGCCTGGAAGCATCGTTCGTTGCACTTCTCTTCGCGGCCGGCAAGAACGCGGCGTCGAACAGTGCAACGGCCAGTGCCCGTTCTCGGCGTTCCACCGTGGCGACGAAGTCTTGCGCCCCCTTCATCGCCTTGAAAGTATTGAAGCCGGTTTCCAGGAACTGCTGCAGTTCCCCCAGGCCGGCCGCGCGTGCCGCCGACCGCATCAGCCGCAGGCCGTTCTGGAGCAGCGGTTTTCGAGTCAGCGAATCCAGAGACTTTGCAACGTCGAGTGTCAATTCGATCTGCCTGAACCGCTCCGAGCGTCGGCCCGTGGCCTGCCAGGCGTATATGTAGCCATTCGCGTCAACGCTGGCCGCCGTGAGATGCCGACCCATCAAGGTGTCGAGTCGCTCCGACAGGTCGTGCAGCTCAGCCAGCATCCCGACCGTGTTGACGAGGTCTGTTGGAAACAGCCTGACCAATGATGGAATGACCCTTGAAAACTGGGCATCTCGTTGGCTGAAGTCAGCCGGTCCATACAGTTCGTCCAGAAAGAATCGGCAAGCAGGGCCGTAGCGCACGTCGCCCAACAGATCCGCATAGGTGTGGCGAAACCGTTTTTGCTGGTATTCCTTGAGCGCACGAACCTTCGCGTTCAACCCGACTTCTGCACCGCGTGTCGCGCGCTCCTCTTCGACAGCGCGCAATCGGTTCCGGATATCGTCGGCTATTGACATGTGCGGTGCGGGGCGCGTGCAAGGAAGTACGGCGAGTGTGCCGCAGCGGAGAAACGGCGCTGATAGCATTCCTCATGCTCGCCCGCCTCCAGCAGTTCATCACCGTTACGCTTGTCTGTGCGGCCACGGCCTGGGCGATCTATTTTGTGCAAACCGACCGGCCGGCCTGGGGCGGCGTCGGGGCTGCGCTGATTCTCGCGGGATACGCCGTGTTTCTCGGCGCCGAATTTCTGCTGCTGGCCTGGTTTCAGGAGGTAGGGCCCGTTCCGAAGCCGACGGCCACGCAGCTGCTCAAGGCGTGGTGGGGCGAAGTGCTCAGCGCTCCGTTGGTCTTTTGCTGGCGTCAGCCCTTTCGCTCCATGGCAGAACCCGACCATCTCGAAGTGAGCGCAATCGGTAACCGTGGCGTCGTGTTCGTTCACGGCTTCGTCTGCAACCGCGGGTTCTGGAATCCATGGATGCAAAGCATGCGCGCAACGGGTGTTCCGTTTGTCGCCGTCAATCTTGAGCCGCTGTTCGACTCGATCAGCCGGTACGCAGACACCATCGATGGCGCGGTGCGGCGAGTCGAGCTGGCCACCGGCCGGCCGCCAGTCGTCGTCGCGCACAGCATGGGCGGGCTGGCGGTTCGTGCCTGGCTCGAAAAGTTCGATGCCGATGAGCGCGTACACCGTGTCATTACGGTGGGAACGCCGCACGGCGGCACCTGGCTGGCACGCTACGGGCGCACGGTGAACAGCCGGGAAATGGCGCTGAAAAGCGCATGGCTGACCGGTCTGGCGGCCCAGAGCCCCAGCCATCGGCACACGCTCTTCACCTGCTTTTACAGCAACTGCGACAACATCGTTTTCCCGGCGTCGTCGGCGATTCTGCCGGGCGCTGACAACCGGCACATCCCTGCCACGGCGCACGTGCACATGGCGTTTCAGGCGACGGTGTACAACGAGGTGTCGCGGTGGCTGGACGAGCCGGATTTTTCACCGGCGCGAGCCGTCGCCGAGCGCGCCAGTACCGCGCAATAGCCCATCCAACCGACCGCCGCGCTGAGGGCTAAATGCATCACCGTGTGGCCACTGATCCAGCCCGAGCCTTGCGGAATAAATGCGTCGCCGGTCTCGAGCAACTTAGCCAATGCGTATAGCGTGAGCACGACGATCCAGTCGAAGACCCCGGTGGATCGACCGGGCAAGCTCAACGCGCCGGCCGAAATCACCAGCACCGGAATGATCTCCAGCAGCAGAAGCGGGCGCATGTCGAGGCTCGCGCCCAGGGCCTGGGCGAACAGGATCGCGCCGCCGGTCAATGCAATGCCGAGCAGTACCATGAGACACAACGCGCGCGAGCCGAAACGTGCGTGCACACGCTCTGCCAGCAGGCCGAGGGTCAGCATCACGAAGCTGCTCGCAGTGGCGATGTGCGACACCACAAACAGGCTGTCGTGCGGGCGCGCGTGGTACAGCGCCGCCATGGCGGCCGAGACCATCGCGTGCAGCTGGAAAAGTTGCCATGGCGTGCGCAGGTGCAGCGGCCAGCGGCTGCCCCGCGTTACGTACCAGCCCCAGGCGCCAGCGGCGAACATGGCGGCGTTGACCCAGACGTTGGCCGCACTGGCAACGCCGAGCCAGGCGCGTTCGTCGGCGTACCGGTGCGCGTGCGCAGTCAGCTCGACCGGGCCCCATGCCAGCAGACCCATCGCCACCGCGACCGACATCGACGCCAGCATCACCAGCGTGCAGCGCCTGCCGAGCTGATCGGTCACGGGGTGGGGCGCTGCGGCGCAACGCAGTCATGAAGAGTCGGTTTCACCGCGCGAAGTCTGTTCGCCTCGCGCGGCCCACACAATCACCCCGAAGGGGGTTCGACGCCAGTCCGGGCCGGTTGAAACACACCCGGCCACGCCGGTTCACCCCCCGTTGCGGCGGGCCTATCGCCAGCTCAGCGCTCCGACTCGCGTCGGTGCCTGGCGTTGACCGGGATCAACCCGGCAGGCGCGCAAAGGGAGGACGCTGTGCCCACGGCCGCCGATGGAGAAGGCACGATGACACACCTCAGCTTGATCATCATTCGCCGTGAGCACCGCGCGCTCTCGGCAATGCTGCGTGCGATCACCTTGCTGCTTGGCGACAACCGGCGACGCGGCACCTTGCCCGACTTCGAGGCCCTGCGCGCGATGCTGTTCTACGTCGACGAGTTTCCGGAAAAGCTGCACCACCCCAAGGAGTCAGCCCTGCTGTTTCCGAAGCTGCGCGGCCTGAGCGCCCACACCGACAGCGTGATCGACCGGCTCGAGCACGAGCACGCGTGCGGTGAGCACACGATCCGCGAACTCGAACACAAGCTGGTCGGCTTCGAGATGATGGCCGAGACCGACCAGCGTGAAGCGCGTCGCGAGACCTTCGAGGCGGCCGTGACCCGGTATGTCGACTTCTACCTCGAGCACATGCGCGTCGAAGAAACTGAACTGCTCCCCTTGGCCGAAGCCGCGCTGGGCACCGACGACTGGGCGGCGCTCGACGCCGCTTTCCTCGCCAACCGTGACCCGCTATCCGGCCACGAAGCCGATGAGGCCTACCAGCCCCTGTTCAAGAAGATCCTGCGCTTGCTGCCGGGTTCCAGCAGCGTCGGTGGGGCGCTCGAAGCGCTCGCCGGTTCCGGGCCGCCGAAGTCCCACGGGCCGCCTTGAACGCGTTCCGTCAGGTGAGCGCGTTGGGCCGTCGCCGCCCTTGCATCTCGGCCGACATCTGCGCGAGCCGAGCCTCGTCCATGCGCGCCCGCGCGGCCGGGAAAACGATGTTTTCTTCGGTCTGCAGATGGGCCGCGTAAACCTGCACGAACGCCAGCGCCTGTTGCCGCACGACCGTGCCCACGAGGCCTGACGCGCCGGGCACCGACCACGCGCGCAGTGC
>JAYVOV010000572.1:0-14388 GCA_043757735.1 Burkholderiaceae bacterium | reverse complement strand
CTTCAGGTTCAATCCCGAGACACCGAAAAGCGCGCAATAACGCGCGCCTTGCGGCTGGCACTTATCGCCTCGGTGACGATGGCGGTGATCCTGCTCGTCCTTCTCGCCGCGGCGAGCAGCAACACCCGGCTCTTCGAAGGCCAGTATCCGCTGCTCCTGTCGCTGGCGGGTGGTGCTGCGCTGATGTTGATGGGGCTGGTGCTCGAATTGCTGCGCAGGCTGGTCGGCCGCTATCGGCGCGGACTGTTCGGCACGCGCCTGATGGCGCGGATGGCGGGTTCTTTCGTGCTCATGACGGTGGTGCCGGTGGCGCTGGTCTTTTTCGTGGCGGTGCAGTTTGTCGGCCGATCGATCGAGTCCTGGTTCGACGTGCCTCTGGAGCGCGCGCTCGATTCCGGCCTGAATCTCGCCCGGGCATCGCTTGACTCGATGCTTACCGATCTGACCCAGAAATCACGGGTGATGGCTGCCGAACTCGCCGAGACCGCGCCGTTGTCGTGGCCGCAGACGCTGGGGCGGCTGCGCGAACAGACCGGGGTGCAGGAAGCGCTGGTGCTGGCCGGCAACGGGCGCATCATCACCGCCAGTGGCGGTCAGTTCGCCCGCCTGGTCCCAGATCTGCCGCCCGCCGATGCGCTGCGCCAGGCGCGCCTCACGCGCCAGTTCGCCCGGGTCGAGGGCGGTGAACCTGGTTCAGCCGATCGCGCGCTCAAGCTGCGGGTGATCGTCATGGTGGCCGTTGACGGCCAGCGCGTCGACGAAAGCCGATACCTTCAACTGGTGCAGTCGGTGCCCACCGTGCTGGCCGAAAACGCCGAAGCGGTGCAGCAGGGATACCGCGATTTCCAGCAGCTGGCGCTGTCGCGCGAAGGGTTGAAGCGGATTTTTCGGATCACGCTCACGCTGACCTTCCTGCTCACCGTGTTCGCGGCGATCGCGGGCGCTTTCCTGCTGGCCGGCTGGCTGACCGGGCCCCTGTCCGAACTCGCCGCCGCGACCCGATCGGTCGCCGGTGGCGATTTCCGGCCGGTGAAGGACTACACCGGCCGTGATGAACTGGGCGTGCTCACGCGCTCGTTCAATGCGATGACCCGCCAGCTGCAGGAGGCCCGCTCGCTGGTCGAGCGCAACCAGCGGGAACTCGAACGGGTCAATGCCCGCCTCGAGAGCGTGCTGGCCAACCTCGACGCCGGTGTGTTGGTGTTCGACTCCGACCTGTGTCTGACGCTGGCCAATCCGGGCGCCGATCGGATCCTCGGCGCCAGTCTCGAGACGCAACTCGGCAAGCCGCTGGCTGATCTGCCAGGAGTGGGGCTGCTCGCCGACGATATCCGCGGCGCCTTCAACGAGCAGGCAGCCTCCGGTTCGGCAAGCTGGCAGCGCCAGTTCGTGCTCGGGCGCAGCCGCGAGCAGCAGAGCGCCGATGGCAACGGTGCCGGCCCGGCGCCCGATCCCAGCCGCCCGGCTGAACAGACGCTGCTGGCACGGGGTTCGATCCTGCCTGAGCGCCGTGTCGGGTACGTGATCGTGTTCGACGACATCAGCGAAGTGATCACGGCGCAGCGCGCGTTGGCCTGGACCGAAGTGGCGCGCCGCCTGGCCCACGAGATCAAGAATCCGCTCACCCCGATTCAACTCGCCGCCGAGCGCATGGCCTTCAAGCTGCACGACAAACTGCCGCCGGCCGATGCCGAGATGCTCGCCAAGAACACCCAGACCATCGTCAATCAGGTCTCGGCCCTGAAAATGATGGTCGACGAGTTCCGCGACTATGCCCGCCTGCCGGCGGCGAAGCTGCAGACGCTGCAGATCAACGATCTGATCGAGGACGTGCTGCGTCTTTACGCGGCCGGCGACCCGCAGGGCTCGATCCGCGCCCATCTGGCCGCCGATGCGCCGCTGGTGCTGGGCGACGCCACGCAACTGCGGCAGGTGTTTCACAATCTGCTCAAGAACGCCCAGGAGGCGGGTGGCAAGGGTGCTCTGCGCGATCTCGGCGCGGCCACCCAGCCCGGCGAAGTTGCCGACCCCGAACGCATGGTCGTCGATGTGGCGAGCGAGCGCGTGGCGCTGGCCGATGGCCGCGCTGCGGTCAGGGTCACGGTGCGCGACCATGGCGGCGGGTTCTCTGCGGGCATGCTGGCGCGTGTATTCGAGCCCTATGTCACGAGCAAGCCGCGGGGCACCGGTCTGGGCTTGGCGATCGTCAAAAAGATGATCGACGAGCACGGCGCGCGGATCGATATCACCAATTGGCAGGATGAATCCGGACGCCTGGCTGGCGCCCAGGTCGCGATCTTATTTACGAAACTGCCGAAAACCGTGGAGAATCCGCGGTTTGATGACACTGTGCAGCGCGACGGGGAATATGGCCGAAATTCTGGTGGTGGATGACGAGATTGGCATCCGCGAACTCTTGTCGGAAATTCTGGGCGACGAAGGTCACTCGGTTTTGCTGGCGGACAGCGCGCAGCAGGCTCGCAAGGTACGCGACGACAACCCTCTCGATCTGGTGCTCCTGGACATCTGGATGCCCGACACCGATGGCATCACTTTGCTCAAGGAGTGGGCGGCCACCGGCAAGCTCACCATGCCGGTCATCATGATGTCGGGGCACGCCACGATCGACACTGCGGTCGAGGCAACGCGGATCGGCGCCCTCGATTTTCTCGAAAAGCCGATCGCATTGCAGAAGCTGCTCAAGGCGGTCGAGCAGGGGCTGGCGCGCGGCAAGGCCAACGCGCCGCGTCCGGCGGTCACGGCGGCGCACGCGACAGCGGGTATCGTCGGCAATGCCACGGTGTCGCCCATGATGGTCCGTGCGGTGGTCACCCACGAGGTCATCAGCGTCGAGTACGGCAGTGGCTATGCCCCGCTCGCGCCTGCTGCTGCCGCGGGCGCCACGGTGGCGATGCGCGATCTGCCCATCGACATGCCGCTGCGCGAAGCGCGCGACGCCTTCGAGCGCGCCTACTTCGAGCATCACCTGTCGCGCGAGCACGGCAGCATGACGCGTGTCGCTGAAAAAACCGGCCTGGAACGAACCCACCTGTATCGCAAGCTCAAACAGCTGGGGATCGACCTGTCGCGCGGCGCCTACCGCAAGAATCAGCAAGGGTGAAGATCATCATTCTGGGCGCCGGCCGTGTCGGCGCGTCGGTGGCCGAGGCCCTTGTCTCCGAGGAAAACGACATCACCGTCGTCGACACCGACGTGAAGCAGCTGCGCGCGCTTCAGGATCGTTTCGATCTGCGTACCGTGCCGGGCAACGGCACGCATCCCACAGTGCTCGAGCAGGCCGGCGCGCAAGACGCCGACATGCTGATCGCCACGGCGGCTCGCGACGAAACAAATCTTGTTGCCTGTCAGCTGGCCGCGCGTCTGTTCAACGTGCCGACCCGGATCGCGCGCATTCGTGCGCCGGAGTTCCAAGACCATCCGGAGATCACCGGCGAGGGCGGCTTTCATGTCGACCACCTGATCTGTCCCGAGCAGACGGTCTGCGACTACGTCATCAAGCTGATCGAGTTTCCAGAAGCGCTCCAGGTGCTGGAGTTCGCCGGCGGCCGGGTCAGTCTGATCGCGGTGCGCGCCTATGCCGGCGGGCCGCTGGTCAAGCACCCCATCCGCGATCTGCGTCTGGCGCATCCAAAGATCGACATGCGGGTGGTAGCGATGTTCCGCAACGACAGCGCGATCACGCCCGATGGCGACACCCTGATCGAACCGGGCGACGAAGTATTTCTGCTGGCTGCCTCCGAGCACATCCGTACCGCGCTGTCGGACCTGCGTCGGATGGACAAGGCGGTGCGCCGCATCATGATCGCCGGTGGCGGCAACATCGGCCTGCGGCTGGCGCGGGCGCTGGGCACGAGCTACCAGGTCAAGATCATCGAATCCGATCCAACCCGCTGCGAGTATCTGGCCAGCCAGCTGCCGTCGTCGACGCTCGTGCTGCAAGGCGACTCGACCGACGAAGACCTGCTCGCCGACGAAAGCGTCGGCGAAATGGATCTGTTCGTGGCGCTGACCAATGACGACGAAAACAACATCATGTCGTGCATGATGGCCAAGCGGATGGGTGCGCGCCGGGTCATCGCGCTGATCAACCGGCGTGCTTACGCGGAACTGATGCAGGGCAGCCGCATCGACATCGCGATCGTGCCGGCGCAGACCACCATCGGCGAACTGCTGACCCACGTGCGCCGTGGCGACATGGTCGCTGTCCATTCATTGCGCCGGGGTGCCGCTGAAGCGCTCGAGGCGATCGCGCACGGCGACGCGAAGTCGTCGCGCGTGGTCGGCCGGCGCATCGAGGAGCTCGATCTCCCCAAGGGGGCGAATATCGGGGCGATCGTGCGCAATGCGCGCAATGGCGAGAGCCAGGTCATCATCGCTCACCACGACACCGTCATTCATGCCGAAGACCACGTCATCGTGTTCGTCACCAACAAGCGCATGATCCCGAAGGTTGAGAAATTGTTCCAGGTTGGCGTCGGTTTCTTCTGATTCGCCGTTGATCGTTGCACCACGTTTGTCGGCAGGGCCGCCGCGCGGCGGCTGATCGCACTGCTGGTGCTGGTGCTGGTGCTGGTGCGGTGGGCGGCGATCGATCGCCGAGCGGGCCGCGTGACGGATATCACTCGGCCCGCACCGTTCGTCGGCTAGTCTGGGACCTGGATTCCTGCTTCGGGCCTGCCCATGTCGTTCCACTCTGCCGCTGAAACCTCCTTCCACAGTCTGATGCGGCGGTTCGGCGTCCAGGCCGTCTTTCGGCCGCTGGCGGAAGACGATGTTTTCATCCGCAGTCATCTTGGCCGGCTCGAGGCGGCCGACCGCGGCGCGTCGCTGCCGCGCCGCTTGCGCGTGCTGCTGATGCTGGTCGATGGCAAAGCGAGTGTGGCCGACATGCGACGCGGTCTGGCGCGTTTTCGCGGTCTGGACGACGCGTTGGACATGCTTCGGCAGATGGGCCTCATCGAGACCCTGCCAGTGAGGATGGACGAGTAGAATCGCGGATCGCCTTTCTTCGGGCGGTCCCACTCCTCGGAACGCTCTCGCTCTCGCCATGCGGCAACTGTTGTCCATTGCCCACGTTCTGGGCGGTCTCCTGATGGTGTTTTCGGCGACCTACCTGTTGCCGCTGGTGTGGTCGCTGGCGGTTGCCGATGGTACTCACCAGAGCTTCCTGCTGTCCGGTGTCGCAACACTCGCCGTCGGTGCCCTGCTTTGGGGAGCAACCCGGCGCTATCGGCGTGAATTGCAGCCGCGCGACGGGGCCCTGCTGGTGGTTTTGGGCTGGGTGACGATGGCCGCGATGGCCACGGTGCCGCTGATGCTCGAGATCAAGGGGCTCAGCTTCACCGACGCGTTCTTCGAGACCATGTCGGGGCTGACGACCACCGGCGCCACCGTGCTGTCGGGGCTCGACAACCTGCCACAGGCGGTCAACCTGTGGCGCCACGCGCTGAACTGGTATGGCGGCATGGGCATCATCGTGCTGGCGGTGGCCATCCTGCCCCTGCTGGGCGTGGGCGGCATGCAGCTCTACAAGGCCGAGACGCCGGGCCCGATCAAAGAAAGCAAGTTGACGCCACGCATTACCCAGACGGCAAAGTATCTCTGGCTGCTGTATGCGGGCATCACTGGCATTTGCATCCTGGCGCTCAAGTGGGCGGGAATGAGTTGGCATGACGCGGTCTGCCACGCTTTTTCGGCGATGGCGCTGGGCGGATTCTCAACCCGCGATGCAAGCGTGGCGGGTTTTCAGTCGCCGGCAATCGAAGCGGTGCTGATGCTGTTCATGATGATCGCGGTGCTCAACTTCAGCACGCATTTTGTGGCACTGCGCCAGCGTTCGCTGCGTGTGTACCTGCGCGATCCCGAGGTGTTTGCCATATGGTCGCTGATTTTGGGCAGTGCGCTGATGCTGGCCGTCTTCCTTTACTGGAAGGGCGTCTACCCGGACTTCCTGCTGGCCCTGCGGCACGCATCGTTCAATACCGTATCGATTGCCACGTCGAGCGCCTTCGTGAGCGATGATTTCGACAAATGGCCGATCTTCGCGCCCATGTGGCTGCTGCTGCTGTGCACGATCGCCTCGTCTGCCGGATCGACCGGTGGCGGAATCAAGATGATCCGGGTGCTGATTCTGGTTCGTCAGGCTGGCAGCGAGCTGGTTCGAATGGTTCACCCCCGCGCGGTCAGGCCCCTGTGCATTTCCGGTCAGATCATCGACAACCGGGTGGTTCTCGCGGTGCTGGGCTTCATGCTGCTGTGGGGTCTGACGCTGGTCGTGCTCACGTTCCTGATGATGGCAACCGGGCTCGACTTCATCTCGTCGTTGTCCGGAGTGATCGCCTGTCTGAACAACACCGGCCCAGGCCTCAACGTCCTGGGCCCAACCCGGAACTATCAGCCGCTCACCGATTTCCAGACCTGGTTGTGCACGTTCGCCATGCTGGCGGGGCGCCTCGAACTGCTGACAGTGTTCGTGCTGTTCATGCCGGCCTTCTGGCGCAAGTGAGCGAAGGCGCGCGAATCGGGGCGGGCTGGCTGCCGACCCATGCGCCGGCCGGGCATCCGAACACAGCGCCGAACACAGCACCGAACACAACACCGAACACAGCACCGAACACACCCGTCACCCTGCTGGCGGGCGACGCTGAATTGAGCGCGGCGGCGGCGGCCCGCTGGCTTGCTCAGAGGCCCGCAGGCGAGCGGTGGGCCGTGATCGGCGATGTGGGGTCAGGTGCGGTGCCGTTCCTGGCTTTGGCGCTGCCGCCGACGGTGGCGCTGCCGGTCGAGTTCGTCGATTTTTCGGGTGGCTGCGTCTGCTGTCTGGCGGCATCGGCGTTTTCGCTGGTGATCGCCCGCCTGCTGCGCAAAGGGCCCTTTCAACGCCTGCTGATCGTTCTGCCGACGTCGGCCGATCCTGGTGCTGTGGCCGATGGCCTGCTTGGCGGGCCGCTCGCTGGGGTGCTGGGCACGATCGAAATCTTGGCCTCTTATGGCAGCGCTCTGGACGCTGCGCCAGCCGGTTCCCTGGCAACTCGGGTGATCGGTGCGAGCGACCTGGTGGCGTCCAATGCGCCGTTGCCCGGCATCGACGACGCCGGCGCCGATCCCGAGTACCTTCGCGTCAACCTGGCGGCCCTGAACTGGCCGCTGGTGCGCGGCCATCTGGATCGCAGGCGAAGCCCGGCACGATGGCGCTGGCTGGTGCCGTTGGATGCACCGGCAGACGCTTCAGCGCAAGTGGCGGCGCCTGCGCTGTCAATCCTTCCGGGCGGCGGCTGGCAATCGCTGGGGCGGGCCGCCCGGCCTGGCGATAGTGATTGCGTCGCCTGGGTCTGGCCCGCGTCGAGCGTCTTCGGGCGCAAAGTGATCGAGGGCGCGCTGCGGGCCCTGGTGTGCGATCCCGCCATGGCGCACGTTCAGGCGCTGATCCGGACAAGGCGCGAGTGGTATAGCCTTTCTGGCCGTGCGGATAAATCGCAGTGGGCGCCCACATTGTCGCGACGGGAATCGCGCATCGAATGCCAGATCCGGCCTGGCGCAAGGTGGGATCCGGACGCGCTGCTGGCCCGCTGGGTCGCCTGTCTGGACAGCCCCGCACCACCGATCCGGTAAGTCTGGTGGCTGCGGCTTGACTCATGCCGGCTGATGCTGGCGCGACGCATAGTTGCGATGTATGGCGGCGTTCGTCGGCGGGTTTCCCGCGGTTGTCGGCCGCAGCACGTCTTGAAGCGCGGCGTGCCGACACCAGATAGGAGTCTCCAGCCTGCCGGGGCGGCGATCCCGAACGGTCAGTCTTTCATCCGAACAGAAAACCAGCCAGCGAGGACACCATGCACATGATCTACAACAGCCCGAACTACTGTGTTGTCGAGTTCAAGGATGCCGAGGGCGATTTCGGCGGTTTCGAGATCATGGACAAACTCTCCCGCAAGGAGATTTACCTGGGCGGGAAACTGGCGAGCCAGTTCCGCGATCGCGTGAGCGAACTCATCGCCAACGAGCCGACGATCGAAGAGGTCGATGAGTACCTGAGCGGCTTCGATGGCCTGATGCAGCATCCGCTGTCACTGCATTGATCGACTGGCCGGTGCCACAAGTCAGGGCAGACGGGGCAAGGGCGGCGTGACAGTTCCGCTGGCGGGCCCAGCACCGGTCGATCGCGCGCGCCGTTTGTACCTGGTTTCAGGCGGCTGTCCTGTTCTTCTATGGTGGCTCCTGGAACAGCGGCGAGCGTGAATCCTATCGGTTCGTCGGTCATGCTCTGGCATCCCGAGGCTGCCTGGTGGCGGTGGCCGACTACCGGCTCTATCCGCAGGTCCGCTACCCAGCCTTCCTGGCCGACGGAGCCTTGGCGGTGCGCTGGCTGCGTGCCGAACTGGCGCGGCGTGAAGCACCTGATGCCCGGCTGTTCCTGATGGGTCACAGCGCCGGTGCCTACAATGCCGCGATGCTCGCGCTCGATCCGCAGCGCAATACCGCCGGACTCGCTCGCCGCCTGCGCGAGGTCGGCGTGCCGGTGGTCGAGCGTTTCTACGATCAGGCCAACCACATGACGCTGATCGGTGCGCTGTCGGGGCCGTTACGCTGGGTTGGGCCGGTGCTCGACGACGTGGCACTCTTCGTCGGCGCCGAGCCGGGCTGAAAGCGCCGGTCAGCGCGCAGCCTCGAGGGCGGTGATCACATAGGCGCCCGCGATCTTTTCGGCCTGAAACTGAATCCGGCCGCCCGGTGCGAGCCCATCCAGCAGCGCAGACTCTTTCACCTGGAACACCATCGTCATCGGCGGCATGTCGAGGTTCTTGATCTCGTCGTGCTTGACGGTGACCTTGCCCACGGCGCGATCGATCCGACGCACCTCGCCTTGTGTCCATGCGGGGGCCATCGGTGTCGTGACGGCGGCACCCGGTGGGCTGGACTGCGATCGCGCCGACGTGTGCGGGCCTGTCAGCAGTCCGACTGCAATCATGATGATGGGCAGGGCCAGCGCGGCGCCGCGGGCGCGCGCGGGCGCGTGGGGCTGAAGCGGCGTGTGAACGAATGTGCTCATGAGAACCTCGCAGGTTGATGGGGTTTAGGATTCAACTCCGACGGCCTTCTAGCGCGGCGCAACGCGAATCGTGCCGGTCATCCCGGCCTGGAAATGGCCGGGGATCAGACAGGCGAACTCGAACTCGCCGGGCCGGTTGAACTGCCAGACCAAGTCACCACGACGACCGGGCGCGACATGGACCATATGCGGTTCGTCGTGTTCCATGGTCGGGAACTTCTGCATCTGCGCGGCGTGCTGCAGCAGCTCGGACCGCGTGCCCAGCACCAGTTCATGCAGGATGAGCCCCTTGTTGCGCAGGCGCAGGCGCACCGTGTCGCCCTCGCGCACGTCGATGTGGCCCGGCACGAAACGCATGCTGTCGAGCATCGTGATCTCGATGGTTCGGTTGACCGCTTTCGGGACGCCCGCGATGCCCCAGTCTTTCTGCTCCGCCGGGGCGGCCGCGACCGGTTTGTCGTGCGGCTTTTCAGTGTGGGCCTGTGCAGCCAGGCTGATCGTGAGGCCGGCGATGAAGCCGGCGAGCGTACTGCTCAAATAACGTGGTTGCATCGGATGATCTCCAAGACGATGTGAATATGGCGTCGAACCGGCCGGTCTCAATGGCCGCGGTGAATCAATGGCCCTGGTGAGACTTGCCGCCGGTGGGCTTGCGCACCGTCACCTCGATGGCGGGCGCGGGCGGGCGCACGGCGGGCATCGTCTGTCCGCCGTCGGCGGCGAAACGGGCCGGCTCGGCCAGCGCGCCGGTGAATTCGTAAGCGACCGTGCCCGGCGGGTGCTTGAACCAGCCGGGGTCGCGGTAGTCGCCCCTGGGCTGATCGGCGCGCACCTTGAGCACGCTGAACATGCCGCCCATTTCGACCGAGCCGAACGGACCCTGACCGGTCATCATCGGCGCCGTGTTCTCGGGCAGCGGCATCTCCATCTCGGCCATGTCGGCCATGCCGCGCTCGCCCATCACCATGTAGTCGGGGATCAGCTTGGCGATGCGTGCGGCCAGGCCGGTGTGGTCGACGCCGATCAGGGTCGGCACTGCATGGCCCATCGCGTTCATGGTGTGGTGGCTCTTGTGACAGTGGAAGGCCCAGTCGCCCGCTTCGTCGGCGATGAAATCGAGCTGGCGCATCTGGCCCACGGCGATGTCGGCGGTGACCTCCGGCCACCGCGAACCCTTGGGCGTGGGCCCGCCGTCGGTGCCCGTCACGGTGAATTCGTGGCCGTGGACATGGATGGGGTGGTTGGTCATGGTGAGGTTGCCGATCCGCAGGCGAACCCGGTCGTTCTGGCGCACGACCAGCGGATCGATGCCCGGGAAGATCCGGCTGTTCCAGGACCACAGATTGAAGTCGAGCATCGTCATGATCTTCGGCGTGTAGCTGCCGGGGTCAATGTCATAGGCGTTCAGCAGGAAACAGAAATCGCGATCGACCGGATCGATCAGCGGATGGCGCCCCTTCGGGTGCGTGACCCAGAAGCCCATCATGCCCATCGCCATCTGGGTCATCTCGTCGGCATGGGGGTGGTACATGAAAGTGCCGGGACGGCGTGCCACGAACTCGTAGACGAAGGTTTTGCCGACTGGGATCGCCGGCTGGTTAAGCCCTGAAACCCCGTCCATGCCGTTGGGCAGGCGTTGGCCGTGCCAGTGAACGCTGGTGTGTTCAGGCAGGCGGTTGGTGACGAACAGGCGCACCCGGTCGCCCTCCACGACCTCGATGGTCGGGCCGGGCGACTGGCCGTTGTAGCCCCACAGGTGGGCTTTGAAACCGGGCGCCATTTCGCGCACCACGGGTTCGGCCACCAGATGAAACTCCTTGACCCCGGCGTTCATGCGCCAGGGCAGGCTCCAGCCGTTGAGCGTCACCACCGGGTTGTACGGTTGTCCGGTCTGGGGGATCAGCGGCGGCATGGTGTCCGGGCGGCTTTGAATGACGGCCTCTGGCAGGCCGGCCAGGGCGGCCCGCGAGACGCTGGTGGCGGCCAGCGCGGAGCCGAGCATGCTGGCCCCGTTCAGGAATTGTCGGCGCGATGTCATGGCAGGATCCTGGTGGAAAGCGAAGTTGAAAAAGGACGACGAACGGATGAGATCAATGCACGCCCCCTGCCGGCGCGGCTGCTGCCGAAGCCGATGACGGTGGCGTCAGATCGGGCCGTCCAAGCATCGCCATGTCGAGATCGGCCTGAGCGGTCCAGAAGTCGCGCGCGGCATCGATCGCGGCGATCACCGTGGTGATCTGTGAGCGCGTTTCGGCGAGCAGTTCGAACACGCCGATCAGCATGCCGTTGTAACGCAGCAGGTTTTCGTCGGCGATGCGCTGGCTGATCGGCACCAGTTCAAGGCGGTGGTGACGGGCGATATCCCAAGCGCTGCGATACGACCCATAGGCCTCGCGAACCTCTGAGCGCGCCTCGATCGCCGTCTGCGCGGCACGCGCGAGCGCCTGTTCGTAGATGGCCTGGGCCTTGGCGACGCGAGCTGAGCCCCAGTTGAACAGCGGCAGCTCGAAGCTGATTTCGTAGCCGCGTTTATAGCCCGCATCGCGCTGGCCTTCGAGGACCCTGGCGGGGCCCAGTTCCAGCACATTGATGAAGCGGGTCGTGCGGGTGAGGCCCAGGTTGCGCGCCAGCGCGTCGATCTCCAGGCGCACGATCTGCAGGTCGATGCGCTGCGCGATCGCACTGCGTTCGATGTCCGGCAGGTCGACCGGTTGCGGCGGCAGTTCGGGCAGTCGCGGTGGCAGCTTGAAGGCGCTTGCTTCGCCCCACAAGCCCAGCAGGCGGGTCAGGCGTTCACGGGTGGTCAGGCGCGCCTGCTGGGCTCGAGCCAGGTTGAGCACCGCCTCGGCCTCGAATCGGTGTTCGCGGGCACGCTGCAGGGCGCTCCAGTTGCCGGCGACCGCCATGCGCCGGGCCAGTTCGGCGCCCGCCGCCGCAGCTTCGTTGACCTGCGCACGATAGCGCAGTGTTTCTTCGGCCGCCAGGGCGCCGAAGTAGGCCTTGCGCGTGTCGGCGGCCAGGCGCAGCACTGTAAGGGAAACCGCGCGCTGCGCCTGCTCGAAGCGGCGGCGTTCGATCGCAACTGCCTGGGGGATCGTGGCCAGCGCGAACACGTTGAAGACCAGCGCCTGTTCAATCTTGAATTCGCGTTCGCCCTGATGAAGCTGACTGGCGCGAAGCATCGAGAAGTGCGGGTTGGGCAGTTCGCCAGCCCGCACCAGATCCGCCTCCGCGATGCCGAGGTCGAAAAACGCCGCCTGCAGATCCTGGTTGTTGAGCAGCGCGACCTGCACCGCATCGTCGACCGACAGCGGACGCGCCAGCAGGCTCGCGACCCGGCTGCCGACCTGCGCCCGCTGGGCATCGTCGCGCGCCCAGGTCACGGTCTTGTCGAGATGCTGTCTGGCGGCGCGCTCGACGCTGCCGAAGCCGCCGTCAGGGCTGAAGCTGGCACAGCCGCCGGCCAGCAGCAGCATGGCCAGCACGGCGACGCTTGAATATCGAGGATTCGTCAAAGTCGTCCCTTCAATGGTGATGGTGTGCGGGCGGTGCGGCGGCCGGCGCATTGGGCACAGCGGCCGGCGCATTGGGCACAGCAGCCGGCGCATTGGGCACAGCAGCCGGCATATCGGGTGCAGCGGCCGGCGTATCAGGTGCAGCCAGCTTTTGCCGTGCGTAGGCGCGCCAGCCGCCTGCCTGCCGGGCCGCTTCGTTGACGCCCGGCCAGGAGCCCGTCGGCTGTTCGGTCAGTGGGCGATAGCCGGCGAACGCGCTGATGTGTCGCGCTGGCGGGACGGCGGTGCCGGCGTTCAGGGGATCGGGTCTGGCCGGTGGCGCGGCGCACAGGGCGGCGCTGGCCAGGCTCAGGCCGATTCCCGCGGACAGCCTGCGCAGCAGGCTCAGGTCGGGTCGATGCATGGTTTCCTCGCGTGCCGACCTGCCGATGGCACAGAGGATGCCGCCGGGAGGTCGGTGAATTGGTTCAGCCGGAAAGGGTGTAAGACCCGGTAATGTGCGCGGGCAAACGCCCGGCGCGGGTCCGCGTTCAGGCTCGCGAGGGTCGAGGCGGGCGTTCCAGCCCGTCGCACAGGAAGCTGACGCGAAGCCGCTGCGAGCCGACCGGCTCGATCGACGTGACAGGCAAGACCGCCGGAACTTGACTGGTCATGGGCAAAGCGGTGGCCAGGCAGCAGGCGGCGCAGGCGCTGCAGCTGCTGGCACCAGAGGACGTGTCCGAGGGATCTGCCGCCGAAGCGTGATGCCCGGCCGGCGCGTGATGCGCCACCACGTCCGAATGAACTGACATCGTGTGAACTGTCCCGGCTTTCGCCAGCGCTGTCTGCGAAAGCCCGCACGCCAGCATGCCCGCCGCCGCGATCCCCTGGGAGAACACGGACAGTACGAGCAGGCACAAGAACCAGGCGCGAAGCTGTCTCTGCATGTCAAAAGCATACACCCGTCGAGCGCCTGAGATCGTCAAGACGAAACGCCGGGTCACGCGCCGGCGCGCGGTAGCGTGTTGCTTCGGTTAGGCTTGCCGACTAGGCGCCGCCATCATGGACCGAGCGCGACAACCCCATGGGAGCATTCATGAAGACCAGATTCACCGAGATGTTCGGCATCGAGCACCCGATCGTGCAAGGCGGTATGCAGTGGGTCGGCCGGGCGCAGCTGGTGTCGGCGGTCGCCAATGCCGGCGCACTCGGGTTCATCACTGCGCTGACTCAGCCGACCCCGGAAGATCTGATGCGCGAAATCGCGCGCTGCCGCGAGATGACCGACAAGCCGTTCGGGGTGAATCTCACCATCCTGCCGGCGCTCAAGCCGCCGCCGTATGCGGAGTATCGCCAGGCGATCGTCGAGTCCGGCGTGCGCATCGTCGAGACCGCCGGCAACAATCCGCAGGAGCATATCGCCGAGCTCAAGAAGCACGGCGTGAAGGTGATCCACAAGTGCACTGCCGTCCGGCACGCGATCAAGGCCGAGAAGATCGGCGCCGACGCAATCTCGATCGATGGTTTCGAGTGCGCCGGCCACCCGGGCGAAGACGACATTCCGGGCCTGATCCTGATCCCGGCGGCGGCCGACAAGGTGAAGATTCCGATGATCGCCTCGGGTGGCTTCGGCGACGCACGCGGTCTGGTCGCCGCGCTGGCGCTGGGCGCCGAAGGCATCAACATGGGCACCCGCTTCATGGCCACGGTCGAGAGCCCGATCCATCAGCGGATCAAGGAGCAGATCGTGGCCAATGACGAGCGTGCCACCGAGCTCATCTTCCGCACCCTGCACAACACCTCGCGGGTGGCCAGCAATGCGATCAG
>JAYVOV010000571.1:0-3837 GCA_043757735.1 Burkholderiaceae bacterium | reverse complement strand
GACCGGATATCCGCTCGCGTTTCTGTTCAACGTCCTGCACGAGACCGCGCACCAGACCGCCTTCAAGACCCGATCCCTGAATCTGGTCATGGGACATCTGAGCGGGCTGCTGATCCTGCTGCCCTACGAGTACTACAGGGCCTTTCACTGGGATCATCATCGGCACACCCAGCGGCCCGGCCTCGATCCCGAAATGAGTCTGGTCCTGCCGCGTTCGCGGGTTGGCTGGCTGTACCTGCTGCTGGGCTTTCCGGTCTGGTTCCGGCGCAATGTGCCGGCGCTGATTCGTCACGCGGCGGGTCAGGTGCGTGAGCCCTGGGTCACGCCGGACCAGCGGCCGCGGATCACGCGCGAGGCGAGGGCCTATCTGGCTGTTTATGGATTGCTGCTGGTGGGTTCGGCAGCCGCCGGTTCGCCGGCGCTCCTGCTGCTGTGGCTGCTGCCACTGGCGGCCGGGCTCACGCTGTTGAGGCCCTATCTGCTGGCCGAGCACACCGGCTGCGGTCAAAGCGCCGACATGCTCGAGAACAGCCGCAGCATCGAGACCAATGCGCTGGTCCGGTTTTTTGCATGGAACATGCCGTTCCATGCCGAACACCACGGCTATCCGTCCGTTCCGTTTCACGCCCTGCCATGCCTGCACGAACGCTTGCGGCCCCATCTGGCGCGGCTCACGCCGGGCTATCTGAGGGCCAATGTCGAGGTGTATCGGTATCTGCTCCGAGGCGAAGATCCGGTGCGCAGGCGCGCGCCGGATTGAGCGCACGGCAGCCCCGGGCCGACGGCGCGCGTCAGCTTCGCGTTCAGTCGGGGGCGAGCGCCGTCTGGGCCAGGCGAACCCAATACGCCGCGCCGGTGGGCAGGATGGCATCGTTGAAATCGTAGCTCGGGTTGTGGACCATGCAGCCGCCCTCCGAGCCGGTGCCGTTGCCGATCCACACATAACAGCCGGGCCTGGCCAGCAGCATCCAGGCGAAGTCTTCCGAGCCCATTGCCGGCTTCGGGTCGAGGATGAGGTTTTGTGCCCCGACCAGCGATTCGGCCACGCGTGCGCAAAGGGCCGCCTGTTCGGCATGATTGACGGTCGGCGGGTAGCGGCGCTCGTAGCGCACGCTGATGCTCGCGTTGTGCGAAGCGGCCGTGCCCTCGCACAGTTCGCGGATGCGCCTTTCGATCAGCACCTGAACGCGTATGTCGAAGGCGCGCACCGTGCCGCCGAGCACCGCCTCGTTGGGAATGATGTTCCAGGCCGAACCCGAGTGAAATTTGGTCACTGACAGTACCGCCGGGTCGAGCGGGTCGACATTGCGGCTCACGATAGTCTGCAGTTTCTGGGTGAGCTCGGCGCCGATCACGATCGGGTCGATGCCTTTGTGCGGCATCGCGCCGTGCGAACCGCAACCGGTGATGGTGATCTCGAACATGTCGTACGAAGCCATCATCGGGCCGGACTTGACCGCGATCTTGCCGGCCTCGATGCCCGGAATGTTGTGCATGCCGAAGACAGCCTGCATCGGGAAGCGCTCGAACAGGCCTTCTTCGACCATCACGCGGGCGCCGCCCTCATTTTCTTCGGCCGGCTGAAAAATGACATAGACGGTGCCGTCGAATGCGCGGGTGGCGGCGAGATGGCGGGCCGCGCCCAGCAGCATCGCGGTATGGCCGTCGTGCCCGCAGGCATGGTGCTTGCCGCTGCGCCGACTCTGCCAGGGCAGACCGGTGGCCTCCTGCAGGTCGAGCGCATCCATGTCGGCACGCAGACCGATCGCGCGCTCACTGGAGCCGCCGCGAATCACGCCGACCACGCCGGTTTTTGCCAGACCCTCGTGCACCTCATCGACACCGAACGAGCGCAGGCGCTGCGCCACGTAGGCGGCGGTATCGACTTCTTCGAAGGCGGTTTCGGGATTGGCGTGAATATGCCGGCGCCATTCCGTCATTTGAGGGAGGTATTCGCCGAGGCTTTCGATGATCGGCAATGCGTCGTTGGCGCCCATGGATGCGGTCCTTTCGTGGGTGCTGGTGCTGGTGCGGGTGCTGTCTGGCGGCCAGAAGGCATCCTCTTTCCGCACTTTAACGCAGGTGTGCAGGGTCACGGATCCAGCGAGCGCAAGAACGCCAGCAGATCCGCGCGTTCCCGATCAGTCAAACGCAGCGGCTTCAGCAGCGATTCACCCTCTGCGTGCAGTCGGTCTTCGTTGATGGTGTCGTAGTGCCGGATCACCGCTTCGAGCGTGGCGAGGCTGCCATCATGCATGTAGGGCGCACTGGCCGACAGCCCGCGCAGACTCGGCGTTCGCCATTCGCCGAAGTTGCGGTGCTGCGGCGCGACGGTCGCGGTTTTCAGGGCGGCCCGGCTTTGCGGCGGTGTGTCGGGGGACTGGTCGTTGAATCGGCCGAGCAGGTTGTAGCGGTCTTTCAGCACCCGCTGCACGCCGCCATGGCGGCCCGGGTCGACCCGTCCGGGCGCCGGCATGAAGGGCATACCGATATCGTGAAATTCGCCGTTCGAAAAGCCCGGCCCGAAGTGACACACGCTGCAGTTGCCACGGCCGACGAACAGTTTCAGGCCGCGCCGTGCCGCGGGCGGGTAGCGGGTTGCGGCGGTTTCGTCGCCGCGGGCGAGCGCATCGCGGAAATCGTCGAACGCGGTGCGCGGGGACACAAAGGTCTGCATGAACGCGGCGATCGCCTTGGCGGCGTCGACCATCTGGCGCTCGTCGTCGTCGCCCGGTGAAGCTGAGACCTGCGCGTTCGCTGGCCGCGCGCGCCGCATCCGTTCGAGCAGTTGCGCCAGGGTGGTGTCGTGCTGGATCACGGCGGCGACTCGCGCGGCGTCGGCGCCCATTTCGTGGCCGTTCAGCAGCGGTCGCAGGGCGGCGGCCCACAGACTGTCGGCGCCGCCATCCCAGCCAAACCAGCGCTGCAGCGAGACGTCGAGCAGCCCCTGCGCGTTGCGGTCGTGAAGGACCAGCCCCTGAGCCCTGGCCCTGCCATCGCCGAAGGCTTTAGCCGCGTCGTGGCAGCTTGCACAGGAAATCAGTCCGTTGCGCGAGAATCGGCCATCGAAGAACAGACGGCGTCCGAGTTCTATCGCCACGTCCAGGCCGGAGAACCGGTTGCTTGGGTCAGGCGCGAGGGGCGCGGGCCAGGGGCCTTGCGCCAGAATGCGGACGCGTTCGTCACCGCTGAACTCGGGCACGGGAACTGCACCCTGCGTCGATTCAGAGCCCATCGCCGGCAGAATGGACAACAATGCCGCCATCGCCATCGCCATCGCCATCGCCATCGCCATCGCCATCGCGAGCAGTCGCCGGCGTCGCGGTTGTTCGAACAAAGGGGCCATGATTTCTAGCGCAAGACGAGATCCTGGCTCAGGCGCTCCGTGCGGCCGTCGATGCGCAGATCGAAATTCATCTGCCAGCGACCCGGCATGTGCATCATCATGCCGTCGACTCTGAACTGCCGGGCACCCGCCTGGGTGATTTGTGGGGTGTAGTTCATGCCATGCCGGTGCTCCGGCATGACCGCGTCGATGCTCAGTGTCTGCACGTCGGCGCTGGGGCGCCGCGGGCAGACTGTTGCCAGGACCGAGAAGCGCTGGCCGACGACGACCCGCTCAGGCGTGGTTTCGTAGACGAGAACGGTGCTCTCGGATTCCAGTCGCGTCATTGGGCCGGTGGGCGCCGCACAGGCATTCTGCGCGCCGCCAGCCTTGTCGACAGCGTCGGCGAGGGGGCGTGACTGGTTTGTCTTCCAGACCGGCATCACCAGTGCTTCGGCGTTGCGCCAGGCGATTCGTTCGGCGAGCTGCGCGGGCAGATCAGCCAGGAAGGC
>JAYVOV010000570.1:0-3840 GCA_043757735.1 Burkholderiaceae bacterium | reverse complement strand
CGCCCTTTCTGGCGACCAATCCGCTGCTCGCGCAAGGCACGCGCTGGAAAGCGGCCGATTTCATCGGCATCGGGCTGATCGGAGCACCGCCCAATATTTTCGTCGTGCCGCCCGCGCTGCCGGTGCGCAGTCTGAAGGAGCTGGTCGATTACGCGCGCGCGCGGCCGGGAAAACTCAATGTATCGAACCCGGGTATCGGCACTTCCAACCACCTGGGGCAGGAGCTTTTTTTCAGCGTCACCGGCATCGACATGGTCGATGTCAACTACAAAGGCCAGCCGCCGATGCTGGCCGATTTTTTCTCCGGCCAGATCAGCTTCGGGCTGGTGACGCAGGCGCTTGCCGCACCGCACATCAAGGACGGCAAACTGCGCGCACTGGCCATCGGCGCGCCGAAACGCTCGCCCGACCTGCCGGACGTACCCACTGCGGCCGAAGCCGGCTACCCAGAGGCAGCGTTTCTACCCTGGTTCGGCATCGCGGCGCCAGCCGGCGTGCCGCGCGATATCGTCAGGCGATTGTCTGACGAACTGCAGAAGGCACTCGCCGCGCCCGATGCGGTGGCTCGTCTCGAGAAAATGGGCACGCAGATCACGCCCGCATCGGCTGAAGAATTCGATGCGCTCATCCAGCGCGAGATCGTTCGCTGGGCGCGCGTGATCCGCGAGCGGAACATCAAAGCCGATTGACGCGAAGCATCAAACCCGATTGACGCGAAGCATCAAAGCCGATTGAGTCAGCTGGCAGCGAGCCCCTCGGCCAGCAGGGTCAGCGCGGCCATGGTGAAGGTGCGCATGTTTGCCACCCGGTCTGCACTGCCGGTCTCCAGCGTGATCACCCGCTCGAAGGGGCCCGCCAGGGCCAGGCAGGAATGGCCCGCCGCATCGCCGTAACCGTTGCCGGTCGGGCCGCTGGCGCCGGTTTCGGCCAGCGCCCAGGTGCCCTCGAAGCGTGCCCGTGATGTCCGTGCGAGCAGCATGGCATAGGGCTCGCTGGCCGAGCGGATGCCTTTCATTGCGTCGTCGGGAATACCGCTGAGCAGCGAGCGCGCCTTGCGGGTGTAGACAACCGCTCCGCCCAGGTAGTACGCCGATGCGCCCGGCACGGCCAGCAAGCTGGCCGAGAGCAGTCCGCCGGTCGACGACTCTGAGATCGAGAGCGTCTGGCCCCGGGCCTTGAGAATCAGCGCGATTTCATGCGCTTTGGCGATCAATTCGTTCATGAGAGTCCTTTGTTGAAGATCGATGTGCGCGTTGGTGTTCGAATCGTGCGCGCGATTCGCCGGCTAATCGTTGCCCGGCAGCGCAGAAACTACCCGAATAAGCTCGGCCAGGCGGGGCCCGATTTCGGTTTCGAGTTGGTCGGGGCGCAGTCGCGTTCGCCCTGGCTGAGGGTGAAGCCCTCGCTGATAGATCATGGACAGGTTCTCCGACACGCTTTGCAGTACGCGCGCGCATCGGCTCATTCGATGAAGACTGAATGACCGGCAATTGACGGCACCGTGACGAGGCTGGCGCCTGGTTTCTGGAAGGCGGTCGCTTCAAAACAATCGGCCGAACCAATAGATCGACAGCGCACCAGCAAACAGCATCAGCAGGGCGGACGCAGCGCCAAACAGAGCCGTGATCTCGAGTTCGCGTTTTTCGAGAACGATACGTGAACTGAGAGATTCGTAGGCCGACCGCAGTTCAGCGGCAGAGCCAGCCTTGAAGTATTTCGCACGGGTGATGTCGGCGATCTGATTGAGAGAATCTTCGTCTATTTTCACGCGCATCGACCAGCCTTCGGTCGACAGAACTTCACCTGCCGGTGTGCCAATCCCCACGGTGAATACCCGCACGCCGCGTTCAGCCGCCATGCGCGCGGACTCCACAGCATCGGGGCCGATATTTCGTTGCCCATCGGTCACAAGGATGATTGCTGCCGAGGTGAACGAACCGGGCGCCGCCGCTACCTTGGCAGCCGACCGGCGCGGGTTGTTCGATTGCAGATCGAACTCGATATCGGGAAACAGCAGTTGCAGTGAAACCAGAATGGCACTGCCAGTCGCGGTACCACGCTGCAGCTTGAATTTATCGATCGCCGCTTCAATGTCGTCGCGATCCAGCGTCGGCGCCTGCACCACCGAGGCGGTGGCTGCGAAACTCACCAGCCCCACCTTTGTCGATATCGGCAATTGCGCGATGAATGCGCGCACCGCTGATTGCGCCGCCGTGATGCGATCGGGCAGGACATCTTTCGCACGCATGCTGCCCGACACGTCGATGGCAACGATGACCGTCTTGTCCAGCGACGGCAACTGCAGCACCGCCGAGGGCCGGGCCAGCGCGATCAGAGCCGCGACCACGGCGGCCAGCAGCAGGCAGGCGGGCAGATGGCGGCGCCAGGCACCATCCTGCCCCACCGCCTGGCGCAGCAGCCCGAGGCTTGCGAAGCGAACCGCCATTGCCTGGCGGCGGCGCAGCAGCCAGCGATAGGCCAGAACCAGCAGCGGCGCCAACAGCAGCAGCCAGAGCAGGTCAGGCCAAAGGAAGCTCACGGGCCCCTCCCGCGCTGAGCGCCGCGGCTGCAGCCGACGCCGCGCCCCCCGCCAGCCGGCTGCGCTGTTTGCGCATCTGCATGAATCTGAGCAGCGACTGCGCGACATCTTCGTCGCAGCGCAACTCCATTGCGTCGACCCCGGCATACGCCAGCGCCGCCAGCAGATGGTCTTCGCTGTCTTGGGCGAGGCGCTGGTAGCGTTCGCGAATACCGGCGTCGTGGCTGTCGACCATCAGCCATTCGCCGGTTTCGGAGTCGCGCATCGGCACCAGCCCGATGTCGGGCAGTGCCTGCTCCAGCGGGTCGAGCAGCCTGACAGCGATCACTTCGTGGCGCATGCCCAGCTGCGCCAAGGCTTGTTCCCAACCAGGGGCGCTGATGAAATCGGACACCACGACCACCAGCGATCGCCGTCGCACCATGCCCGCGGCGGCCCGCAGAAGTGCGCCGAGATCGGTCACGCCGGCGACTTCATCCGATGCCGGCACTGGGTCGGTGCGCATCATGCGCGAGAGCAATTGCAGCAGATGCTGGCGGCTGTTCCGGGCAGGCAGCAGATGACGCGTCGAGCCATCCCCGCTCACCGCCCCGATCCGATTGCCGTGCCGCATCAGAATGCGCGCCAGCAGACCGGTGAACTCGACCGAGATATCGCGTTTGGTGAGAGCGCCCGAGCCGAAATTCACCGATGGGCTGAGATCGAGCACGAACCAGGCGGCCAGTTCGCGGTCCTCGAGGTAGTCGCGAACATACGGCGTTTGCAGGCGCGCGGTTGCGTTCCAGTCGATTCGCCGGATGTCGTCCTGGTACTGATACTCGCGCAGGTCGGCCAGGTCGAGACCGGCGCCTCGAAACAGCGTGCGGTAGTTGCCCTGCAGCAGACCGTCGAGCCTGCGCAGCGACGTCCACTCCAGGCGCCGCAGCGCCCCTTCAGGGGTTTGCCTTGACTCTGACATGGGTTTCGAGCGGCTTGTCGGGTGGAGAAATCTGCCGGAGGATCTGTGTGATCAACTGATCGGCCGACACACCATCGGACAGTGCTTCGTACGACAGGACCAGGCGGTGGCGCAAGACGTCCGGAGCGATGTCGAGCATGTCCTGCGGGAACACATAATCACGCCCGCGCAAGAAGGCAAGCGCGCGCGCGGCCTCAACCAGATTGATGGAGGCTCTCGGGCTTGCGCCGAACGTAAGGTAACGGGCGATCTCACCCAGGCCGAAACGGGCCGGGTCGCGGGTAGCCGACACCACCCGCACCGCATACTGCATCAGCACCGGATCGACGAAGCCGGCGCGGCT
>JAYVOV010000569.1:0-3868 GCA_043757735.1 Burkholderiaceae bacterium | reverse complement strand
CGCAGCGCACCTCTCCCACCAACATCGGCCTCTACCTGCTGGCGGCGGCCTGTGCGCGTGCCTTTGGATGGATCACATCGGCCGAAATGGTCACCCGGCTCGAGGCCACGCTCGACACCCTCGAGCGCCTGCCGCGCGAGCGCGGTCACTTCATGAACTGGATCGACACACAGACCTTGCAGACATTGCTGCCTGCCTATCTGTCCACGGTCGACAGCGGCAACCTGTGCGGGCACCTGCTCGCGGTTGCGTGTGCCTGTGACGAGCTGATCCTTGAATTGAACGCGGCGCCGCGCGACACGGCCACGTCGCGCCCGCTCGCCGGCGAAGAGACGCAAGCCCGTCTCGCCGCTGTCGCGTCACGATGCCGCCGGATCGCCCAGGCAACCGAGTTCGGCTTCCTCTACGACAGCCGGCGGCAATTGATGCACATCGGCTGGCGGGTTGCCGAGCAGCATCTCGATGCCGGCCACTACGACCTGCTCGCCTCCGAGTCGCGCCTGGCCAGTCTCTGGGCCATCGCGAAAGGTGACCTGCCGGCCGCGCACTGGGCCGCCCTAGGCCGGCCCTTCCAGGCGACCGGCGCCGAGGTCGGGTTGCGCTCCTGGTCGGGCTCGATGTTCGAATACCTGATGCCCACGCTCATTCTGGACGAACCGCATGGCAGCGCGCTGGCCTGCGCCGCTCACATGGCCGTGGCGGAGCAGCGCAGCTATGCCCGGCTGCATGATGCGCCCTGGGGCATCAGCGAATCCGCCTACGCTGCCATCGATCGCAGCCTGGCCTATCAATACGGACCCCAGGGCGTGCCCCGACTGGCGCTGCGCCGCACCCCCGTCGACGAACTCGTGGTGGCGCCATATGCCACAGCCCTGGCGGCCATGCTGGATCCAGCCGCGGCAATCGCCAACCTGCACCGGCTGCAGGCATTGTCTGCGCGTGGCACCTGGGGTTTCATCGAGGCCTTGGACTTCACGCCGCAGCGCCAGACCGATGGCAGCCGAAGCACGTCGGTCAATACATTCATGGCGCACCACCAGGCCATGACGCTGGTCGCACTGGCGAATGTACTGCTGAACGGTGCACCGCGCCGCTGGGGCATGGCAGATCCCCGTATGGCCGCGGTCGCCTCGCTGCTGCAGGAGCGCGTGCCGCGCGAGGTGTCCCGTCTGCGCAATCCCGAACACGGCACCCAGCGCACCGAGACCGCGGCGCTCGCCGCGCCACCGGCCCGTGAAGTGCAGCCCGGCGCCCAGGCACTGCAGCGAACACAACTGCTGTCCAACGGACGCTACAGCGTGGCCCTGCGGTCCAATGGCGCGGGCTGGAGCCGGCTGGGCGAGACCGACATCACTCGGACGCGCGACGATGCGCTGCGCGACGCACATGGCAGCTTCGTCTATTTACGCCGCCCGGGGCGCGACGCACCAGTGTCGCTCACGCAGCACCCCGCGCCCGACCCTGCTGCGCACTATGCCGCTCATTTCCTGGTCGACCGGCTATGCCTGGAGGCGACCTGGCCAGACCTGCGCAGCCGTTGCACGGTGTGGGTCAGCCCCGAGGACGACATCGAGATTCGGCATGTGGCGTTGTCGAACACCTCGTCACACCCGATTGAGCTGACCCTGCTGTCCGCCTGGGAGGCGTGCCTGTCACAAGCCCGCGCCGACGAAATGCATCCCGCCTTTGCCAACCTGTTCGTCGACGCCGAATGGGATGCTCATGACAGGGCGCTGTACCTCGCACGCAAACCGCGGCGCGAAGACGAACCGGCGCTGCACGCGGTACATTTCATCGCGCAGGCAGACGCTGGACTGACCGACCTGCAGGCGCTGGCCGATCGCTCACACTGGCTAGGCCGACAGCGCGACGCAGGACAACCCCGGGCGGCCTTCGGCGATGCTGCGCACGGCCAGGCAGGCTCGCTCGCCAGCACCTCGGCCAGCACCTCGGCTGACACCTCGGCTGACACCCCGAGCGGCCCCTGTGCCACCGGACTGGACCCAATTGCCGCTCTTTCGATGCGTCTGACGCTGTTACCCTACGGCACCGCGCATGTCACTCTGGCCACCGCTGCCGCAGCAACTCGAGCCAACCTCGAAGCGCTGGTCGACCGGTATCGGCAGGCATCGGTGGTGCAGCGCTCATCGCAGCTGAGCGCCACGCTCGCGGCGCTTCAACAGCGCGAGCGGCATCTGGCGCCCGATGATCTAGTGGCCATTCAGACGCTCACCACCACGCTGGTTATGCTGCATTCGCGTCCGGCCGCGACGGCGGCTCACCTCGATTCAGGCGTGATCCGCGATCGGCGCGCACTGTGGCGTTTCGGCCTGTCGGGCGAGCGCCCGATGATCGTCGTGACGGTGTCGGCGGCCCACGGTCTTCGCCTGGTGGCTGCGCTCGTGCAAGGACTGCTGCACTGGGCCTGGGGCGGCGTGGGCTGCGATCTGGTCGTGATCAACACCGAGCCTCATTCCTACCTGATGCCGCTGCAACGCGAACTGATCGCCCTGCGCGAGGGCTACGCGCGCGAGGTTTCCGCCTTCGATCCGGGGCGCTCAGCCGGCCTGTTCGTGTTGCAGAACACCGATATTTCGGTGGTCGAGCGGTCGACGCTGGCACTGCTCGCACGTGTCCGCCTGAACGCCGATGGCCGACCGCTGAACGCGCACGTCGCCGACCTGGTGGCCTGGCATGACAACGCGCAGACCGCGCGCGACCAGCAGAACCGGCAGCCCCAGCTGGCGTCGATCAGCCACGCTGCCGGCTTTGCCGCGGCGGGCGGATTCGACGCCAGCAACGGCCACTACCGCTTCGTGACCAGTTCGGCCAGGCCGACACCCCGGCCATGGGTCAACGTGCTGGCCAATCCGGACTTCGGCGCGCTGGTGTCCGAAGCCGGCGCCGGCTGCACCTGGGCAGGCAACAGCCGGCTGCATCAGCTCACGCCCTGGGGCAACGACCCCTTGACCGACATGAACGGAGAGTGCTTTTTTCTGCAGGATCTGCGCACGCATGAGTTGTGGAATGCAGGCGCCGGCCCGGGTTGCGCCGACGTGCCCTACGCCGTGGAGCACGGCCCCGGGAGCAGCACGCTGCGCCACCGGCGCGGCGTGTTCGAAGTGGCGGCGGCGTGGTCCATCGATTGCAGCGACGCTGTGAAGCGGGTTCGCATCACCCTGCGCAATCACGGCACGCGGCCCGAGACCGTGCGGGTGATGGGGCTGCTGGAATGGATGCTGGGCTCGGTCCGGGTCGACCGCCAGTCGGTGCGCACTGCCTTCGTTTCGCTGCCGGAGAAAAACACCGACTCACGGACCGATGTGCTTGTGGCCACTCAACTGGACGATCACGATGCCACCGCCGGTCAGACGGCCTTTCTGATGCTGCGCGCAGCGGCGGATGGCAGCACCCGATTGCAGGACTGGACCTGCGACCGCCGCGAACTGTTCGATGAGCGCGGCTGTCGCGCATGGCCCGACCAGCTCGGCCGGCGCGCTGGTGGCGGGGCGGACCCCTGCGCCGCGGCCAGCATCACGCTGGCGCTCGCAGCCGGCGCCAGCGCTGGCTGCGTGTTCCTGATCGGCCACGGCAGCACCCTGAAAGAAGCGGTCGATCTCGCGCAGCGCTGCGCCGCGGTTGACCCTGGCACGGCAGAAGCGTCGGCCGGCGCACAGGCGCAGGCCCTGCTGGGCGCCGTGTCCGTAAGCACGCCTGATCCGCTGTTCGACGTTCTCGTCAATCACTGGCTGCTGTATCAGACCACGGCCTGCCGCCTGTGGGGCCGTGCCGGCTTCTATCAGGCGGGTGGCGCCTATGGATTTCGCGATCAGCTGCAAGACGCAATGGCACTGGCGACCACCGCGCC
>JAYVOV010000568.1:0-3879 GCA_043757735.1 Burkholderiaceae bacterium | reverse complement strand
ATTTCGCGGTCGCCGATCTGCCGGCGGAGTTCTATCTGGAGACGGTGCAGAAGGTGTTCCAGGAATACGCGCTGGCGCGTGGCCATCTGCGCTGGCGCGGGCGTCTGGTGCAGCCGGCGGCGATACGCCGCACCGCCCTGCTGACGGTGGAAGGCGAACGCGACGACATCTGCGGCAGCGGCCAGACGCTCGCGGCGCAGGCGCTGTGCATCAGCATCAAGCCGTGGCTGCGCAACCACTACGTGCAGCCCGGGGCCGGGCATTACGGCGTATTCAGCGGCCGCCGCTGGAGCCGGCACATCTACCCGGTGGTGCGCGACACGATCCAGATCGCCGAGACCACTTTCGGGCAGCACTGACGCACGTCACCAGAGTTTCACGCAAGGCCCCCGGTAGATGAACTCGCCGCTGGGCCGGGCACCCGCGGTGCTGCCGGCCGGCTCGACGCTGATGCCCAGGAACGGGATCTTAGAGAGCACGTCTTCGGCCGATGCCACCAGTTCGAGGCGACCCTTGTCCTTCACCGGCAGATCGCCGAGCGCCTTGGGCTCACCGTTGGCGGCCAGCGCCCACAGGCGCAGCACCTTGCCCGCCGGCACGTCTTGCGGGCGCAGCACCTTGATGTGGACGTCGCGCTGATGGCGCTGCGCGCTCACCAGAAACGCCGGCGACTGACTGCCATCCGAGAGCACCGCCACATAACTCTGCGCAAGCCCGCCCATACCGGCGGTGGGCGCCGGTGCGCCCGGCAGCAGGCGCGGCGCGAACTGGATCACGCCCAGCGCCATGAACAAGCCCATCGCGACCAGCGCGCCGCCGCGCCAAAACGCCAGGCTCTGCCACCAGCCGGCGACCGGCGACAAGGCTTGCCGGCCCGTCGCAGCCTGTCGAGCGGCCGCCTGTTGCGCCGCCGGCTGTTGCGCCACCGGCTGCACTCGTCCTTCGATCGCCTGCCAGACCCGCAGGGCAGGCTGCTTTTCAGGCAGCTGCGAAGCAAATGGCAGGAGCTGTTCTTCAGCCGCGCGCAGGGCACGGCGCGCTGTCGCCGAGTCCAGAACGAGCTTCTCGAAGCGGCGCCTCGCACGCACCGGCATGGTCCCCAGGACATAGTCGGCCGCCAGGCGTTCGAGCAATTCAGGCTGCAGGTAGTTCACCGTACTCTCCTTCAGGCGGCCGCGTGCTGCATGCAGCGCCCGAGCTTGTCCAACCCGCGGCGCACCCAGGCTTTCACGGTGCCCAGCGGCTGCGCCAGATGGCTGGCCAGCTCCTGGTGCGACAAACCCTGATAGAAAGCCAGCGCGATGCTCTGGCGCTGCGCGGCCTCGAGCCCGTCCAGGCAATGACGCAACTGCCTGGCGTCGGCCGCCGACACCAGCAGCTGCAGCGGCGTGGGGCCGTCGTCTTCGATCTCCATCTGTGCGTCGCCCTCGCTCTCGCTGTCCTCGCGGGTCAGCGAGACCTCGGCCTTCTGCGCGCGAAGGGTGTCGATGGACCGGTTGCGCACGATGCTGGTGAGCCAGGTCATCGGGTGGCATTCGGTGCCGATGAAACTGTCGGCACGCTGCCAGATGCTCACGAAGGCTTCCTGCAGCACGTCTTCGGCCAGCTGCTGGCGACGCAGGATGCGCAGCGCCACCGGGTAAAGCTTGGCCGAGGTCGCGTCATAGAGCTGCTTGAAGGCACGCTGATCCTTGAGCGCGGACCGCGCGATCAGATCGCTGAGGATATTGGCATCTAGGCTGGCCATGACAGGCTCCTGGCTGGGGTTGCACCATGCTACCGGCTTGCCGGCACTGCGGGCGAGCGGTCCCGGCTTCGTGAGATCACTTGCGGACATCGATTATCTGTTCGGCGCGGGCGATCGGCGCTTTGGCCGCGGCCTCGAAGGCTTCCTGGATCTCGCCGATGCTGCGCAGCTTGATGTCTTCGAAGTCAGGCCAGCGCAATGGCGGGGGCAGGTCCTGGTATACCTCGCGCGGGGCGACCAGGCAGGAGATGGTCTGCTGGCGGGCGTCCTTGGCGGCCGGAATCTGGAAGCCGCCGGTGCCGGGCAGTGTCAGCGGCGCATTGGCCTCGATCCGCGGGTCGGCAACGAAGCGGTTCGGGTAGAAGCGCTGGATCGCGCCGCCGGCGGTGTTCTGCACGTAGCAGTACAGGTAACCCGGTTCGGTGGAGGTCACACTGAAGGTCATCGGTTCACCAGGCTTGTACTGGCGCTTGGCGGCCACCACGCTCACCTGGCCGGTGCGTGGCACCGGCGCAGCCGGTGCGGCTGCGCCGGTCCCTGGCGCGGCAGTTGAACCGGCTTTCGGCTGTTCGGGCGCTTCGCCGGTGCTGAACGGCTGAGCCGGTGCTTTCGGAATCGGCTGGTTCATGAACGCGGTGAAAAAAGCCAGGTCGGTGGGCGCCTCGGCCGTCAGACCCAGGCCTTCCTTGTAGACACCCAGGGCCGATTCGAAAGCCTTGCTCGTTTTGCCGGACATCGCACCGTCGAAGAATTTACGGTTGCGCAGCTGCTCCTGGAAGAACCGCGTGCGGTCGGCCGTTTCGCGCATCGAGAAAAACCAGTCTTCGGTCTCGCGCTTGATCTCCGGCGAATCCGCCGGGATCTTCAGGCACTTCCAGTAGGGCAGGCGCAGCAGCTTGCCGGTCAGTTCGATGGCCGACAACTCGACCATGTTGCGCAAGGCCTGCGCGGTGGCGTCGCTGCGGCTGGTGGTCATCTTGAAGCTGATGCCGGTCTTGCGGATCTGCGCGGTGCCGTCGGTGGCGCCGGCATCTTCGCGGCCGATCACGATCGTGTTCTTGGAACTCACGCCAGGCACCAACGTCAGGTCGGGGATGGCGATCACGCTGGCATCGAAGCCCAGCACATTGACCTGGGCGCTGCGCCCGGCCCGGACGCCGAACAGATCGCCGATGAAAACGCCGAGACCGCCTTCGCGTTTGATCACCTCTTCATCGAACTGGGTGATCGAGCCCCGCAGATCGTACTGCGGCATCACGCCGAACTGGCTGCGCTGCTGCAATTGCAGCAGGAAGTTGATGACGTTCTGGTTGTCCTGCCCGAAGGTGATGACGCGCACCGCACGGCTGCGCCGGGTCATGTCGGAGAACGCCGAGACCATCATGTCGCGGGTGCCCACGCCGAGGCGGCGGGTGTTGTCCTGCAGGTCCTCGAGCATCAGTGCCACATCGCGCACACCGTAGTCGAAGAGCTGCTCGTCCATGCAGCGAAGACCGTCGCTGAAGTCTGTGATGTTGCGCTGGGGGACAACACCCGGGCTCACCCGCGCGGCGGCCAGTTCGCGGTCATTGCGCTTGTCGATCGGCGAAGCACAGGCGGCCAGCAGACTGGCGAGCAACAGGGGGACAAGGGCTTTGGCGGACATGGTGTTCTCCGAGGTACGTCGGGAGTCGGTAGCGATGTACAGCTGGCGGCGGGGACATCGTGCGGTTGGCTTGGATCGCGCCGCCGGGTACTGCCGCTGCGGTGAGCCCGCTGCTTCGGGCGCACCGCGCGGCGCTTCATCTCAGCGCGCCACCAGCACCGGGTCGGCGAAGATCTCGAGCACCCGGCGATACCGGTCGCCGACACCATTGGCGTTCAGGTTCAGGCGCCAGCCGTCGGCGGGTGTGGCGTTGGCCTGGGTGGCCACGAAGGACGTGCCGTTGCGCACACCGTTGAACGGCACCTTCACGAAGTCCGTGCCATCGCGAAAGTTGGCCAGGCTGCCCTCCGAGGGCAGGTTGCGCCCGGGGGCCGCGCACAGATCGCGATCGCCCAGCACGCTGGTGGCCGAGGTGCGCGCCACATAGTTGGGGAAGGTGCTCGGGCACTTGATGTCGGAGAGCTGAACCACTTCGCGGGAGCACTCG
>JAYVOV010000567.1:0-3887 GCA_043757735.1 Burkholderiaceae bacterium | reverse complement strand
AGAGGCTCATGCAGGACTGGGAAGACGAGACAGAACGGCTATTCGATGCCGAGGCACCGCGAAAAAACTAGCTCACACTTCTAACACAGTAAGACTAGGAGCCGAGAGTTGATTGCCCGGTAATTGCATAAATCTATGCTGTGGAACGAATTCGATTACGCGGAATCAGTCGCAGATCGGGTCGTTAGACTTGAGGGTGCACGGGCCGATTTTCCGAAGGACCGAATGGTGGAGTGACGGACTGAGTTCTGGGCTCGGTTCAATCCGAAGTTTTGAGCGGAGCGGCTCGCTCCAGTCGGATTGCTACTCGTTGGTTGAGGGTATGCGAGTTGCATGACCCTTGACCCTTGACCCATTGAGACGGGGGCGGATCTTCCCCGTACTGGCGGCAATCTGCGGCCCCCGGTGGGGTGACGAGACAGACGAAAATCGAGCCAGACAGATGAGATATCTGTCTGGCATGTCAAAGGATTGCAGATCGTGCGTAAGCTGACTTCCGCATATCGCCTTTGATTCAACTCTAGCCATCAAGCCAGAGTGTTTCACGTGGAACATGCCCGACGCATTCCAAGCGAACGACTTATCTACGCCGCTACGCCGCTACGCCGCCGCCGCTGCGAAATCGTGCCCAAAAAAGCGATCACTGAACGGTCGGCCGCAGCCTGCTGTCAAGCACGCTTGTACGGCAATCGGTGAGCGTTGAACCCAAGTCGGCTATAAACAGAACACATCCCGATCGCGCCAGTAACCAGTCGAGCCAGACGGTCCCTCATCGAAATGATTAAGCAGCCGAAACGCAATAGCGCGCACAGTTTTCGGTTGATCTGGCATTTCTTGATGGCTGATGTGAGGGACTTGTCCGTATCCCAGTAGCGATCGGGCTAGTCGTTGTTCTTGACGCTGAAAGAAAACCGCTTAGTTGAAGATCATCAAATCGGTCAACAGATGGGCCGCCAGACCAACAGAAAGTCCTGACAGGGATCTTCCTCGAACAATCTCGACTGGCGTGCGCAACGCCAAACAAGAGAGCGCCGGTGAGATCGTGCACCGCCACCCGCCATCCGTCATCAGGCAGCGCCGCCAGCACCGGGCATTGGTGCACAAGCGTCTCGGGATTTCCCTCGGTCATAGAGTCCTTTCTTGCTTCTGGCGCGAGTGCCGGTCGCCAGGAAAAACCATTCATACAGACATATAAGATTTCAGATACGATAATCGGTTGCACAAATTTCGAGCAAAACCCGATGGACTATCCAAAGATATTTGACGTCATTGTGGTTGGCGGCGGGCATGCCGGCACCGAGGCCGCGCTGGCCAGCGCTCGCATGGGCGCCGCAACCTTGCTGCTGACGCACAGTGTCGAGACGCTGGGCCAGATGTCGTGCAACCCGTCCATCGGCGGTATCGGCAAAGGCCATCTGGTCAAAGAAATCGATGCCTTGGGCGGCGCCATGGCCGCGGCCACCGATGAGGCCGGCATCCAGTTCCGCATACTCAATGCCAGCAAGGGGCCTGCCGTTCGAGCGACCCGTGCCCAGGCAGACCGGGTGCTGTACCGGCAGGCCATTCGCACGCGGCTGGAGAATCAGCCCAATCTCTGGATATTCCAGGGGGCCGTCGACGACCTGATCATGGCGCGAGACCGGGTTGCCGGTGCCATCACGCAACTCGGTCTGCGCTTCCACAGCCGTGCCGTGGTGTTGACAGCGGGCACCTTTCTGAACGGTCTGGTCCATGTAGGTCTGTCGAGCTATTCGGCAGGTCGCGCCGCCGATCCATCGTCGATCTCTCTGGCCGCGCGCCTGCGCGAACTGAAACTGCCGCAAGGTCGGCTGAAGACCGGCACACCGCCCCGCATCGACGGCCGCAGCATAGATTTCGCCCGCTGCGAGGAGCAGCCAGGCGATCTCGATCCCGTGCCGGTGTTTTCGTTCCTCGGCCATGCCGGTCAGCATCCGCGTCAGATGCCGTGCTGGATCACCCACACCAACGAACGAACGCACGAGATCATCCGCAGTGGTCTCGACCGCAGTCCGATGTACACCGGCGTGATCGAAGGGGTAGGTCCCCGCTATTGCCCCTCGGTCGAAGACAAAATTCATCGCTTTGCCGACAAGAACGCGCATCAGATTTTTCTCGAGCCTGAAGGCCTCACCACCTACGAAATCTACCCGAACGGCATTTCTACCAGCCTGCCTTTCGACGTTCAGCTTGCGTTTGTGCGGAGCATCGCCGGCCTTGAGAACGCGCATATTCTGCGGCCGGGTTATGCCATCGAATACGACTACTTCGATCCCCGTGGTTTGAAGGCCTCGCTGGAAACCCGCGCGATCGCCGGCTTGTTCTTTGCGGGGCAGATCAATGGCACGACGGGCTACGAAGAGGCTGCCGCGCAGGGGCTGCTCGCCGGGCTGAACGCGGCCCTGCTGCTGCAAGAGCGTGATGCCTTCACGCCGCGGCGCGATCAGGCTTACCTGGGTGTGCTGGTCGATGACCTCGTCACGCAAGGTGTGGTTGAGCCCTATCGAATGTTCACCAGCCGCGCCGAGTACAGATTGAGCCTGCGCGAAGACAACGCCGATCTTCGCCTCACCGAGCTCGGTCGGGCAATCGGCTGTGTCGACGACACGCGCTGGGATATCTTCTGCCGCAAGCGCGACGCGCTCGAAGGCGAGCTGCAGCGGCTTCGCAGCACCAGCGTCAATCCCAAGGTGCTGCCACCCGAGCGTGCAATTGCGGTGATCGGCCAGTCGATCGAAAGCGACTACACCCTGGGCGAATTGCTGGCCCGCCCCGATGTGCGCTACGAGGCGCTGATGACCGTCGCCGGTCCTGGCATTAGCGAACGCGCTGAAGCCCTCGGCCTGGACGTGGTGCGAGCGGCACAAGTGGTCGAGCAGATCGAGATTCAGAGCAAGTACGCCGGCTATATCGCTCGTCAGCAGGCCGAAGTTGAGCGTTCCAGCCGCAATGAGCAGCTGGCCATTCCGACGAATTTTGACTACAGCCGGATTCGTGGCCTCTCCAACGAGGTCCGCGGGAAACTGATCGCGCAGCGACCCGAAACCCTGGGTCAGGCTTCGCGGATCTCCGGCGTCACGCCAGCCGCCATCTCGCTGCTGCTGGTGTACCTCAAGAAACGGCGCCTCGAACAGGCGGCCTGAAGCATGGCGGCTGTTCGATCGCTGGTGGCGCCCGCGAATGCGCCCGATCGGCTGTCGCAGGCGCTCGGCGAGCTCCACCTGACACTCACCGGTGGGCAGTGCGCTGCGCTGCTGGGCCACCTTGCGCTGCTCGCCAAATGGAACGCCGTCTATAACCTGACGGCGGTGCGCGACCCCGAGCAGATGCTGGTCCAGCACCTCTTCGATTGCCTGGCAGTCCTGCCGGTGCTGCGAGACGTGGCGCGCCTGGGTGCGGACCATCTGAGCGACGGCGCAGTGGTGCTCGACGTCGGCAGTGGCGGTGGCCTGCCAGGCGTGGTGATGGCCATCTGCGCGCCCGGCGTCCAGGTCCACTGTGTCGATGCGGTGGCCAAGAAGACGGCGTTCATCCGTCAGGTGCGGGCTGAACTGCACTTGCCCAACCTCCACGCCCATCACGCCCGAGTCGAACAGTTGGCCGGTGGCGGCCAGGTGCCAGCCGTGACGCTGGCAATCTCGCGTGCATTTTCCAGCCTCGCGAATTTTGTCACGCTGACTGAACCGCTGCTCGCGCCGCACGGCGTCTGGGCCGCCATGAAGGGCGCGCTGCCTGTAGACGAGCTGCACGCGCTGCCGGCGGCTGTGCGCTTGAGCGCTACGATTACACTGTGCGTCCCGCAGCTCGATGCACGCCGTCATCTGCTGCTGCTCGAACGCGTCGGTCCCCCGTAGGCTGTCGGCATCCCT
>JAYVOV010000566.1:0-3895 GCA_043757735.1 Burkholderiaceae bacterium | reverse complement strand
GGCAGCCGCGAACCGGACGTGCCGTCGATCGGACGGTGATCGAAACGACTGGAATCGGCATGGCCCCAACGAGCAGCTCCCGCTTACTTCGTGCTTTTGCAGGCTTGATGATGCTTGCGCTCAGCGGTTGGGCCGTGGCAGAGCCACCGTTGCGCGCGGCACGCCTGGGCTACATCAGCGGCGCCGTGAGCTTTTCGCCGGGTAGCCAGCCCGACTGGGTGCGGGCCGCAGTGAACCGGCCGCTCACGACCGGAGACCGTTTGTGGGCGGACGCGAATTCGCGCGCCGAATTGCAGATGGGCGGCGCGTCGATTCGAATCGGCGCGCTGACCTATGTGACCCTGCTCAACCTCGATGACCGCATCGCCCAGGTGCAACTTTTGCAGGGATCGCTCAAAGTGCATGTGCGCCGACTCAAACCGCGCCAGAGCATCGAGATCAACACCCCCAATCTGGCATTCACGTTGCGCCAGCCCGGCGACTACCGCATCGACGTCGATCCCGACAGCCGCGCAACCATTGTCAGGGTGCAGCGCGGGCGTGGCGAGGTCTACGGCGAAGGTGCGTCGTATATGGTCGATTCGCGGCTCGGCTACCGCTTCTACGGAACCGACCTCTCAGACTACGAAACGCTGGTGGCGCGGCCGGATGACGACTTCGATCGTTGGGCACGCACCCGCGACCGCCGCGAGGACGAGTCGCCTTCCGCGCGCTATGTCTCCCCCGACGTGGTCGGGTATCAGGACCTCGACCGCAACGGCACCTGGCGCAGCGACCCGAACTACGGCAATGTGTGGACGCCGAACCGGGTGGCCGCCGGCTGGACGCCGTATCGCGACGGCCACTGGGCCTGGGTCGATCCCTGGGGTTGGACCTGGGTGGACGACGCGCCTTGGGGTTTTGCGGTGTCGCACTACGGGCGCTGGGCCCACATCTCCGGCACTTGGGGCTGGGTCCCGGGGCCGGTGCGCGAACAGGCGGTCTATGCGCCGGCGCTGGTCGCCTTTGTGGGCGGCAACAATTTTCGGGCGACGCTCTCGGTCGGCTGGTTCCCGCTCGCGCCGCGCGAGGTCTATCAACCGTCCTATCCGGTGAGCCGCGGCTATTTCGACAACGTCAATCGCAGCAATGCGGTGATCGCACCTGCCGTCATCACCAATGTCTACAACACCACGGTGGTCAACAACCATACGACCGTCGTCAACAACACCACCAATATCACCAAGGTGGTGTACATCAATCAGCAGGTGACGGGGGCGGTCGTCGTGGTGCCGGCGCAGGCGTTCGTACAGTCGCAGCCGGTGGCGCGTGCGGCCGTACAGGTCTCTGCCGCGGCCGCGGTCAGCGCGCCGGTGGTACGGATCGCAGCCGTGGTACCGGTGCAGCAAAGCGTGCATGGCGGAGCCCCGGAGGCGGGTGCCAGGCCGCCACAGGTCGAGCGGGCGGTGGTTGCACGAACGGCGCCGCCTGCGCCGCCGATCGCCTTCTTGGCTCAACAACAGCAACTGGCCGTAAAGCCCGGCGCGCCGATCAGTGAAGACCAGCGCAAGCGGCTCTTGCCCGCCGCGCCGGCCGTTGCCGCGCCCAGAGTCAGCGTGGTGGCGACCGCGCTTGCGCCGGTGCCGACCGCACTGCCGCCGGCAGCACCGCCGGCCGGTAAGACACCTGAAGCCCGCAAGGCTGAAGCAGCCAAGGCCGATGCGGCGCGGTCTGCGCGTGCGAAGGCTGAGGCATCGAAAGCGGAAGCCGCGAAGGCGGAAGACGCTCGCGATGTCGCTGCGAAAGCCGAAGCGACGCGCGCCGCGAACGCGCGAGCCGATGCAGCGAAGGCGGTTGCAGCAAAGGCGGATGCAGCGAAGGCGGATGCAGCCAAAGCCGATGCGGCTCGCGTTGAGGCAGCTAGAGCCGAAGCTGCAAGGTCAGCGAACGCGCGCGCTGAGGCTTCGAAGGCGGAGGCGGCTCGGGCCGCCAATTCGAAAGCCGAGTCGGTGCGTGCGGAGGCAGCCAGGGCTGATGCGGCCAAAGCCGCCGGGGCCAAGGCGGCCGTGGCGCCACCCCCCGCGCCGGCTGTGCAACCCCCGCAGCTACCGGCGTCACAGGCGGAAGGTCCACAAGTCAAACCTCGTCCGCCCGGATCCAAACCCGAGGCGGAGGAAGAGAAGAAGAAAAAGAAGAAAGAAGATTAGGCCCGCAAATACCCTGAGTCGACATTGTGCTGGTTGCTCGCACTTTCTGATCAACGACACGCTTCGTCGCGACCAGGCGATCCCCGCTCCCTGCATCCTGCCCGTGTCGGCCACGGTCACGAACTCCGTCAACAGCCGGCGCGGGTACGACCGAGTGCTCGAGCTGTTCTCGCAGCCGCTCAGGCGCACGTACGCACCTGCCTTGCGCTACCCCGACATGACCGACCATGTCGAGTACCCTGCGCAGGGGGTTCAATCGACCATTGAGCAGGAGATGCGCAAGGAGGCCGGCTACTTGCGCGGGCTGCGCACGGCTAGCGAGCGGGTCAAACAGGTCCTCGAAGGGCCTGACGGTGACATCGATCGAATCATCCGGTCGGTGCGCGAGAAGGGTGACAAAGTGTCGAACAATCTGCCCAAAGAAATTCTGGCGCTGACACACGAGGACCTTGCTGCCGAACTCATGACGGCCATCCAGGCGGCGTTTGCGCAGCCATGAGGCCAACGCGGCGCTTGTTACGCCACTGCTCAGGCCAGAGCGCTCGAAGCGGCTGTCACTGACTGACTGACTGTCTGTCTACCCGGCCTGGCCCGATCTGCTCCTTGCACATTCCAGTGCGTCATCCAAGGTTGCCATGAACTCGGCAATGTTGATCGGCTTGGTCAGGTAGCGAAAGAAGCCTGCGTTCAGACCTTTTTCGATATCTCGGGCCATGGCGTTGGCGCTGATCGCGACCACTGGTATTTGTCTGGTCACCTGGTCACCTGGTCACCGATCAGGATCTTGAGCGCAGAGACGCCGCTCATGCCGGGCAGGTTGATGTCCATCAGGATGACGTCCGGCAGGGCGGCGTTGGCGATCTCGATGCCCTTTCGCCCATCCGTTGCCGTAAGCAGGCGAATGTTGGATCGGCGTGCAAGCAGTTTGCTGACCAGCAGCAGATTGGCCGGGTTGTCTTCAACGTAGAGAATGGTGCGCGGGCGCTCGCCTTTTGAATTGACCGCGTCTTCAGCAAGGCTGGGTCCGCTCTGATACGGAGCCACTTCGATGGGCTCGGCGGCGTTCAACTCGATCCAGAACACGCTGCCCACACCGACAGAACTCTGCACTCCGATCGCGCCGCCCATCAGTTCGATCAGTTGTTTGCTGACGACGAGACCGATGCCGGTGCCTTCTTCGAGGCCAGTCTCCTGGCCCAAGCGGTTGAATGGCTGGAAAAGCTGCACGATCTTGTCTGGCGACAGTCCGTGACCGGTATCCTGAAAGCTTACTCGCACGCGGCCACCCGGGCTGGCACGGCAGATTACCTCGACCGAGCCGCCCACGCGGTTGTACTTGATCGCGTTCGACAGCAGGTTCAGCAGCACCTGCTTGATGCGGGTGCGGTCGCTCCTTGCGCTGGCGTCAGGGTCTGCGGATGTTTCCCAGCCGACGCGCACGTCGCGCTCCTGTGCGAGTGCGGCCAGCTCGCGAATCGCCTCCTGCGCGACGTCGAACACGTTCACCGCGTCGAGGTTGAGCGTCATCGCGCCCGACTCGATGCGTGACAAGTCGAGCAGGTCGTTGATGAGCAGCAGCAGGTGCGCCCCGGCTTCACGGATGTGCTGCAGCCGTTCGTGTTGCAGCGGCAGCAGCGGGTGCTGGCCATCGAGCGCGAGGATCTCGGCGAAACCGAGAATCGCGTTCAGTGGCGTGCGCAGTTCGTGCG
>JAYVOV010000565.1:0-3907 GCA_043757735.1 Burkholderiaceae bacterium | reverse complement strand
CCAATGGCAACACCGTCGACCGTGAGGGTCGGCTGGTCACCTGTGAGCACCAGAACCGCCGGCTGACTCGGACCGAGCACGATGGTCGCATCACCGTGCTGGCCGAGCGATTCCGTGGTGCGCGCCTGAACTCGCCCAACGATGTGATCGTGAAATCAGACGGCTCGATCTGGTTCACCGATCCCGACTACGGCATCATCGCCGACTACGAAGGTGGCCGTGCCGAGCGCGAGCAGAGCGGATGCCATGTCTACCGCGTCGATCCCGGGACTGGCGAGATTGCCTGCGTGGCCGACGACTTCGACCGCCCCAATGGCCTGGCCTTCACTCACGATGAAAAACACCTGCTGGTGGCCGACAGCGGGTTCACCGAAGGGCCCGACCACCCCCGCCACATCCGTCGGCTGCGGGTGAACCCCGATGGCAGCACGCTGGGTCAATCGACGGTTTTTGCAACCTGTCCGGCCGGGTTCTTCGATGGACTGCGTATCGATTGCAACGACCGCGTCTGGGCAAGTTCGGCCGAGGGGGTGCAGGTCTACAGTGGCGACGGGACCGCGATCGGTCGCGTGCGGGTGCCGGAGATGGTTGCCAATCTCGCTTTTGGCGGTGCGCGGCGCAACCGCCTCTTCATCTGCGGCACTACTTCGCTGTACGCTGTTTATCTTAAGATCAACGGTTAGGCAGTCAGCGGCGCAGCCTGCGCGGGGCACGCACCGGTCCGCCCCCGCCTGCCGCCCCTACCTGAGCACTGGAGACCAGCCGATGGCCGTGAGCCTGATCCACACGTCGCCCGAAGGAGACAAACCGGGCACCGGTTCGCGCGGGCCCGTCGCGCAGCGTCGCCAGCCGCCCAGACTGAGCGCCTTGCAGGCCCGCCAGGCGGCTGCCGCAATGGCGCCGCGTCTGGCGCAGCGCGCGGCCCAGGCCGAGAGCCTGCGTCGCTGTCCGCAGGAAACGATCGACGAATTCCACGAGTCCGGCCTCATCCGGCTGATGCAGCCGGCGCGCTTCGGCGGATCGGAGCTCGGGCTCGATGCCCTGATGAATGTGGTGCTCGAACTGTGCAAAGGTTGCGCCTCGACCGCCTGGGTCTATTCCAACCTGGCCTCGCACGGCTGGAACCTCGGGCAGCTCGAGCTGCAGGCGCAGATCGACATCTGGGGCGCGGACCCCGACGCCTGCGTGGCGACCGGTCTGGCATTTCCCTGCGGCAAGGCCACGATCGTCGACGGCGGATACCGCCTGAGCGGACGCTGGCCATTTGCCAGCGGGGTCGATGCCGCGAGCTGGATGATGGTCGGCGCGCTCACCGAGCAGTCGGCGGGTGGTCCGCAGCGGCGCCTGTTCCTCGTGCCGCAGCCCGATTTCAAACACCTCGACAACTGGCATGCGCTCGGACTGGCGGGCACCGGCAGCCATGATGTGGAAATCAGCGGTGTCTTCGTGCCGGCGCACCGCACCGTGTCGGCGGAAGTCTTCGCCGCCGGCCAGAACCTGCCCGGCGCCAGCCTTTATGACAACCCGCTGTATTCGATGCCCACCTTTGCGGCGTTCGCGTATGTGCTGTGCGCCATACCGGTCGGCACGGCCAAGGCTGCGGTCGAACAGTTCACCGCGGGTCTGCGGACGCGTGCCGGCACCTACACCGGCGTACGCCTGGCTGAACTGGGCCCCGTGCAGGCGCGCATCGCCGAAGCGTCGGCCTGTGCGGAGTTTGCCGAGACGGTGGTGCGGCGCGACTGGCTCGAGCTCGAGGCGGGCGTGCAGCAGGGCGTCTACCCCAGCGTCGAGACCAAGCTGCGCTGGAAGCGCAACGCAGCCTTCGCGACCACGCTGGCGGTGCGTGCAATCGACACCCTGATGCCTGCGGCGGGGGCTGGCGGGCTGAACCTGAGTTCGCCGCTGCAGCGCCAGTTTCGCGACATCCACGCGGCGTCCGCGCATATTGCGCTGACCTGGGATGTGCACGCTGCTGCTTACGGCCAGAGCGCGCTCGGTCTCGAGCCGCAGGCGGGGCTGCTGCTTTGATCCTCGCCGCAGGTGATCGATTGAACAACAATGGCCGGGTTCTGGTGTAAGGTTCCGGCGGGAGATACAGCATGCCGATTCGCGAACTCAATCATTTTTTTGTGCGTGCCAGCGATCTGGAAGCCAGTCGCCGGTTTTATGCCGATGTCCTCGGGTTCGAAGTGATGCCGCGGCCGGATTTTCCATTCCCTGGCTACTGGATGGGCGTGAACGGCGCCATTCAGGTCCACATGGGCCCGGCAGACATCCCGAACCGTCAAAGCTACTACCTTGGCACGCCGGATGACGCGGCCAGCGGCCAGAGCGGCGTGATCGATCATGTCGCGTTCATCGCCGATGATCCGGCGGGGTTCGTCGAGCGCTTCAAGGCGCGTGGCATCGAATACCGGCCCCGCTATCTGCCCGACTCGAAGCTGTTTCAGTTGTTCATCCGCGATCCCAACGGGATCACGATCGAGCTCAATTTTGCTGGAATGACCGAAGCGCCCGATTGGGGCGGTGAAGACTATTCCAAGATGGCGCGAGTGACCTGATCAGCGGTGCGCTCGCTAAAAAATCAAGTGGTCGACTACAGACCCAATTGAGGAGGAGAGATGATGCAGCAGTCCCGTCGCAAGGTCATGGGCGCCACCGGTGCCTCCATTCTGGCTGCCAACCTGCTTCCAGGTTCAGCCTTTGCGCAAGGCGCGCCGATCAAGATCGGCATGAGCATGCCGCAGACCGGCGGCCTGGGCGGTGGCGGTCAGGCCGCACTGGTCGCGCTGCGCATGTGGGTCGACGAGGTCAACGCCAAAGGCGGCCTCATTGGCCGCAAGGTGGAACTCACCGCCTACGACGACCAGTCCAACCCCGCCAACACCCCCGGGATCTACACCAAGCTGCTCGACGTGGACAAGGTCGACCTGCTGATCGCGCCTTATGCCACCGTGCCGACTGCGCCGATCATGCCGCTGGTCAAGCAGCGCGGCAAACTGCTGATGGGCAACTTCTCCTTCCAGGTGAACGCCAAGACCAAGCACGACATGTGGTTCAACAACGCGCCCTGGAACGATGCCGACGGCTGGTCGCAAGGCTTCGTCGAGGCGGGTCGCAGCGCCGGGGCCACGTCGATCGCGCTGCTGGCGTCGGACCAGGAGTTCTCCCAGAACCTGGCCGATGGTGCGCGGGTCTTCATCGACAAACTCAAGCTCAAGAAGGTCTACGACCAGAACTATCCCCCCGCCACCACCGATTTTTCCTCAGTGATCCGTGCCATCCGTGCGGCCAAGCCCGAGATGGTGTTCGTGGCGTCGTATCCCAACGACTCCTCGGCCATCGTCAAGGCGGTCAACGAGATCGGCCTGGGGCCGCAGGTCGTGCTGTTCGGCGGCGCCATGGTCGGCCTGCAGTTCACGCCGATCATGGCCAATCTGGGCAGCCTGCTCAATGGGATCGTCAACTATCACTCGTATGTGCCGGGCATGAAACTGCCGGGCATCGACGACTTCTTCAAGCGCTATTCCGAGCGCGCCGTCGCGGCCAAGGTCGATCCGCTCGGCCACTACCTGCCGCCATTCAACTACGCCATCGGGCAGATGCTCGAACAGGCCATCACCGCGACTAAAAGCATCGATGACAAAACGCTGGCCGACTACCTCCGCAAGAGCGAGATGCAGACGATCGTCGGCCCGATCCGCTTCGATGCCAATGGCGAGCGGGCCAATCAGCGCCTGATCACCATCCAGTTTCGCGGCGTCAAGGACAAGGATGTCGAGCAGTTCCGCCAGCCTGGCAGGCAGGTGATCATCCACCCCGCGGGCGATGCCGCCGGCAAGGTGATCACGCCCTACGACGCGGCCCGCAAGGCTTAGTCAGGAACTCCGCAAGCGCGGGGCGC
>JAYVOV010000564.1:0-3913 GCA_043757735.1 Burkholderiaceae bacterium | reverse complement strand
CGGGCGTCGGCAATCGAGCAATTTCCAAAGTTCGAGCAGAGGCCCGACCGATTCATGCCCGCGGCAGTTGCCATTGCGTTGCTCCCTCTCGATGATTGATAGGTATGAACCCGTTCCTGCGCCGCTTCATCCCGCCTCAGCCTTCAGGATCGTGGCGGCGCGCCGGCCTGCGTCGAGGAACATGCGGTACGTCCCATCTTGGACGTTGCCACCGACCGACGACTTGACCGCCTCAACATCGTTCAGTACCGCTTTCAGGACTTCGGCGCGCCGGTCCTTGTGCAGGTAATCGGGACCCGCCAGCGTCGCTTCGCAGAGGGTTCTGATGACGTACACGTTTTCCGGGTTGATGTTGTCCGCGCTGTCGACGAAGGTCTTGCCCAACGAGATCGGGTCGTTGTCGAACCCGTCTTCGTTCTTAGTCACCAGCAGCACTTCGCTGACGCCGGTCGCCGGGTTGCGGCCTTCGTGAATGAAGCCGAATGCCTTGGCCAGCAGGACATAGGGCAGCCCCTGCTGCTTCACCTCGACGCTGGAAGCGACGAACAAGCGTGGCCAGGCGCTGCCGTCGCCCTCGGTGTGGAGCTCGAGCTTCGCCCTGGCACCACCGGTGTCGATCCGTCGGCGGTACTTCTCCTCCAACTGCTTCAGGGGTTTCAGGTAGCGCAGCGGGAACAGGTTGGTGATCGAGATCAGTGTGATCTCGTTGGGTCGGCTGTCGCTTTCGATGATCTCCACATCGCCCGTCTTGGCCGATCGCAGCGCGTCCTTGAACATCCCGGCAAACTCGGCTTGCTCGGGCGCCCTGGGCAGGATCGCGGTGAACTTGCTGACCGCTGTTGGCATGCCGACCGGAATGCCAGGGCCCGCGCGGTGAATCTCAAGCGACTCCAAGGCCACAAAGTTTCCGGCCCTGTTCACCAGCCCGTTTACGAAGCTCTTGAGCTCCTGGGCATCGGCGCCGTAGCGGTCGCGCAGCTTCTCGATGATGGAGACGCCGAGCAGACGATCCTTGGGATTTTGCACCAGGTTCTCGTGGGCGATTCGGGCGTTGTCCTCGCACGCAGTCTCGAGAACATCGACGAAGGTCGACACAGTGATCCGCTGATTGAACTGGGCAAACGTGCCGTCCGAACCAAGCTTCTCGAACAGGGCCGCGCGCACCCGACCGGTCTGGGTACGCTGCTCGGCTTCGTCGACCACCAGGCGCCGGCTCACGGTCTTGACCACGTTCGGGTCGTAGAACCGGATGAGGTGTTGCCGCAGGTCGCCCGTCCCGGTATCCGCAAGGCGTGAGTCGATGCCAATCTCGAACACATCCAGCGCTTTCTGGATGGTGTTGCCGGCGCGGTCTGCCTCACCCTTGAATGCGGTGATTTCCGCGATCACCTCGAATAAAAGCGCCTTGGCGAACGCCGAGGCTTCGGCGCGGGTCCGATAGACGTAGAGTTCCTGCAAGTACACGCCGTGCGAGTCCAGCAGGCTGTCGGGTGTGCCGAGAAGGTGTTTGTCCACCAGCCCCATAGAGGACCATCGCTGGGCGTTTCCCAGCACACGGTTCTGCGCGTCGTCTTCGCCGGCACGGGCGGCGGCGATCGCCTGGTCACAGCCTTTTATACGCTCATCGAGCGTGTCAAGCAGCGCAACCAGCAGCCGCGAGATATCCCAGACCGACTTGGCACCGATCCGCCACTCGTTGAGAAGATCGCGTTCGACACGGCCGCGGATCTCCTGCGCCATCTCCTTCAATGCTTTGGTCTTGGTCCGGTAGAAGGCCGATACTCCGAGGGTACGGTAGTCCTGCTGGAACCGCTTCTCACACAGCTTTGTCAGTTCGTCGAGCCAGGTGGCCCGCTCCCGTTCCCGGACCAGCGACTTGAAATTGGGGATGACCGCTTCCCACTCCCCAGTGATCGACTTCCACTTCTTGTTGCTGGCGTCCTCGGGCAGGATGCCAGTCGCAAGTGTCAGATGGTCATCCGACATGAGCCAGCGCAACTGGGTCTCCTTTTGCAGCACAAACTCGTGGAAGTTCTGGTTGCGGGCTTCGTCAATGAAGCCGGCTGCCTGCTGCCAGTTGTTGTAGCGCAGTTGCAGGGCCGCCTGCTTGGCGAAGCTGTAGGTGAGGAACTCCGCGATTTCGCCCTCCGGGATGGCGATCCGCTTGATCCCGAAAGTGAGGAAGCGCTTGGAGCGTTGCGGAATCCGGCCTTGAGGCGTGGTCTCCGGCGAGCCATCGCCGTTCTCGGCGTTCTCCATCCGGCCCAGCGAAGCCCAATTGACCGTGTTGACAGCGACTATTTTCTGATAGAGGAAGTCGGCCACGATTCCGGGCAGATCCTTGTCTACGTCGACGGTGAGCCCATTCTCGTTTTCGTTGGAGAATACATAGCAACCATTGAAGGGGTCGCTCAGCGTCATGCGCTGCTTGACGCCAGTGACGTCGTAGGGCTGGTATTCCCCCACCGAAAGCGCGTTGAGCTCAGTGAGCGCCGCAAAGCCGTTTGCGTGGTAGTTCCCGGTGTCCCAATTGGGATTGGGGTAGGCGTCCGGCAGCAGCGCGTAAAGCAGGATCTTGTAGCGCTTCGAGTCGGGGTAGAGGTCGCGGAGCTGCGCCACGGCATCCACCACGGCGCCGCTACCAGTACCGCCCGCGAGGCCCAATACGATGTGGAACGTGACATCGGTTTCGCCGCTGCGCTGCAGAAGCTTGACCTGGGTCTGGATCTGCTCGCGGTAATTGACCGCCTTGCAGGCAAACAGGAACCGACCAAGCCGGCGCTTTTGTCCACCCAGGGTGGCGCCGACGATGCTCTTGAGGATGTCGCGCCACTCGTCGGTGCTGCCAATCCAGTGCTTCAGACCGGGATAACTGTCGAGGTCGTCCAGACGGGACGAAAGGTTCGCATCGGTGATCAGCAGCTGGCTCGCCTTGGGAATCTGGACCGATGTGCCGAGAATCTTCCAGGTCGGGTCGTCGACACTCATCATTTCGTTGGACGAGTCCACATACAAGTAGCCGATGTCAACGCCCGCGGGCTGCTTGCCATGGAACTCCTGGAACAGAATCTTTCGCAACGCACGGATGATCTTGCCGCCCGTGCCGCCCAGCCCGATGACGAGGTGATTCATTTAGCGCTCCTGCTTGCGGTTGTTTTGCGACGGCCAAAAACCGGCCGAGGCCGGTCTCTTTGCCCACCGATATTGATCGATCCGCTCGACTTTCAAGGTTTTGAGGCAACTCTCGATCGCCGAGTATCCCAGCAATTGGCCTTGGGGCTCATCGACGCGGTCATCCGGCAGCGTCAAGCAGCACCTGTTGCAGCCATTGCTGGCGTCGACGATCACAGGCCCCTCTGCACGCTCCGACCAGTCCAGACAACAGAGCGTGCCCGGGGACGACCCAGGCGCGCCGTCTGCGCGAGCGGGTGGTGGCACTGAGCAGTATCAAGACCCAACATGCAAAGGCCGGGCAAGCCCGGCCTTTGCATGTTGGGTGACAGCGTCAGGGGCGACCGACCGCGTCCCAGGCGAGGCCAACCGCTGTGGCGTCGGTGCTCCCGTAGAGATCTGCGGCCGCAGTCATGGTGGCCGCCCGTGCGCCGGCGAAGTTCGTGCTGGACGTCATGTATACGGTCAGCGCGCGGTACCAGATCTTCTCGGCCTTGGCGCGGCCGATGCCGGTGACCGTGCCGGCACCAGTGGCGACGCGGGTGTTGCCGGCCACGCAGGTCTTGCTCGGACTGCCGCTGGTGGTGCCTTCCGACAGCAGGTAGAAGAAGTGGTTGGCCACGCCGGATGAGTAATGCACGTCGATGCTGCCCAGCGTGCTGTACCAGCAGTCGGCCGATACCCCGTCGAGGCTGGGGTTGATCATGGTTCGCAATGCACTGGTGCCACTCTTGTAGAGCTT
>JAYVOV010000563.1:0-3924 GCA_043757735.1 Burkholderiaceae bacterium | reverse complement strand
GGACCGGCCGTCACGCGCCAGATCGAGATCAAGGCTAACCAGTCAGTGAGTATCGACCATCAGTTCTGACGGCCGCCCTCGCATCAGCGCAAGGAAACGATTCGTATGAAGGTCCACTCAAGCTACCTGCACGGCGCCATCCTGCTTGCCGCTGTTCTGGCCGGCTGCGCGACGCCTGACAGCACGCCGCTCCAGCCACCCGGGCCACCGCCGCCAGCGTATTCGCCAGCGTTGCCGCCGCCGTCACCGTCGCCGTCGCCTGCCAGACCCGTTGCGCCTGCACCCAGCCCGGCGGCGGCGGCAACTGCGCCCGCGGCCGTCCCATCACCTGCCCAACAACGCCTGGCGGAAGGAGTGAGCCTGTTTGACAAGGGCGACTTCAATGGCGCCATTCGCAAGCTGACGACCGCGCCCGAACTTGCCGGCAATGCCGCGGAGCCTGACGTCAGGGCGGAAGCGTTGAAATACTCGGCGTTCAGCTACTGTGTGTCGAATCGTCGCGCACTCTGCCGACGCCAGTTCGACACCCTGCTGACCATAGACCCAGGGTATCAATTGAAGGCTGCCGAGGCCGGTCACCCGGTCTGGGGTCCGGTGTTCATTCAAGCCAGGCGCGCCGCCGAAACCGCCAAACGAAAATAGGCCGAAGGCGCGGGCTGGCGGCTCGTTCGCCAGGTCCGGCTTTGATCCAGGCGGCCGCCCTGCCCGCGCCGGCAGGGGCACGGGCACGGGCACGGGCAGATTTCAACTCCGACAGGCTCCTAGACGTTCAGGCTGCTCAACGAGCCTGCACTGAAAATTCTTGTGCTGAAGTCCATCGGACCAACCCAGACAGCCACCGCCGAATAGTTATCTTGCCCCGGCCGGCCGCTGTCGATCACCAGTTGTTCCATGGCGGCCAGCCACTCTTCAGGTGAACCCACTCGCTGCAGCGCGGCTTCCATGGCAGCTTCGGTCACATACTCCCAGAATCCGTCGCTGCACATCAGGAAGGCGTCGCCCTCCTGAATTCCAAACGGACTGCTGATGACATCGGGCTCAAAGCCGTCGTCAGACCCCAGCGACGCAATCAAAACACTGCGTTCAGGATTACCTCGCAGGGTGTCTGGATCTGCAAAGCCTGCGTCCACCATCGACTGAAAAAGGCTGTGATCCTTAGTACGGGTCACGATGAAGCCGCTGCGAAAACAGTAGAGCCTGGAGTCCCCAATATGGCCCCATACCGCCTCGAACTTGCCCGGGTTGAGCGCCAGTACGGTCAGTGTTGCCCGCATGTCGGCGGTGTCTGTGGAGTTGCCCTGCTGGTCGATGACATCGCGATTGGCTTGATCGATCAGCGAGAACACGGTGCCAGGAGAGCACGACGGTGTGCTCGAGAATTGCCGCAGGACGGTTTCCACCGCGATCCGCGAAGCGACGTCGCCCCCGCCGTGACCGCCTGCGCCGTCGGACAGCACGCAGCAGATGGGACCGCCATCGCTCCAGTAACCGCACGCATCCTCGTTGCGCTCGCGGCCACCGAGTTTAGACAGAACCGAAATATGAATCTCCACCGGTGCTCACCCCTTTGGTCGGCGCGACGGCCTCTGGCAATTCGCCAAAGGCACGAACTCAGGACTTGTCCTGATGCAATCTAGAAATCTGCTGTTCATAGGCTCGCACGAATTCGCGCCCGAACAATGCTTCGAAATCATCTTCGGCCTCGCGAGAAATTTCCGCGAAAAGTTCTGAGAACAACTCCCACAGACGGGCCTTGCGGCCAATCGGGAGCATTGAGTCGAGCACCGACTTGCGGGTCAGGCGCGACTCGAGAACTGCGGGATCGAACCGGCTGATGAGGCCCTGCATGGCCGCGCGCATTCCCGCGATGAATCCGACCTGGTGCGCCAGAAGGTCGTCGTACGAGTCCTTGAGGGCAGGGACCGGATCGAGAAACCCTCTGATCGACTGCGTCGAAAGCAAATGTGCAAGCGCCGCCTGGGCATCGGGCGAAAACTTGAGCGGATTGTTGTCTCGCGACGCGATCAGGGTGACTTCCGTTTTCATCTCGCGTTTGAGCGTGGAACGCGCCTGCAGCAAATCGATGGTGCCCTGCGTGGCAACCTTGATCAATTCGCCCAGACGCCGCATCAATTCGGGCGACAACTGCGCAGGCGGTGCCCGGGCAGCCAGCGGCGGACGCGGCAGCTCGGAAAGTCCGAGCCCCAGCAGCAGTCCCTTGAGCAGCTCGAAGCTGACCTGTTCGAGCTGCTCCTGAGAAAGGTCGGCCGATGCCGTCGCGCCGACACCTCGGGACGCGGTCGGGCGGTCTGCCAGCGACGTCTCCCGCGCCTGCTTGGAGCGCGCGAGCTCGGCATGCAGGGCTTCGACCTGGGCCCGATTCAGTTCATTGAGGAAATCAGTGGGACGGGTCTTGGGCGGCGGCTCGAAATCGACGCGATGACGCTCGGCAATCTCTTCGGCAATCGCGCGGATCTGTTCCGGCCTCAGCGGCTCGGCGCCACCGCGTTGCCCGGCCGGGCGCGCCGGCATGGCCGCGGCCGGGACACCGGCGGCGGCCATGCCGGCGGCTGACGCGGGAACCGGCAGGCCGGGAAGTTCGGACAGCAGCTTCGAAATGGTGATTGTCGGGCTGATCTCTTCCGGCTGATTCCAGGACAGGAATGCTGCCGACGCCGGGATCGCGGCCGCGGTCGGTGGCGTTTGCGCCGCCGCCGCCGTGGGCGCGCGAGGCCCGGCAACCGCCGGCGGGCCCGCGACAGGCAGGCGTGGACCCGGCGCGGGGGAGACCGGCGCGGGGTAGACCGGCGCGGGTGTGATCACCGGCGACGATGAAGCGGCCCCCTTGCGCGCAGGGATCTCATTGCCGAAGCCGAAGTTCGTGGCCGGGATTGCCTCGGGCAGTCTGAACGACCCGGCGATTTCAGGCGTGGTGTCCGGCAAGGCACCAGGCATGGCTTTCGGAACAATCCCGAAGGAAGCCATAGGGTCGGACGATGAAGCCGTGTTCGGCTGCGACGCCGGCCCCGCCAAGCCGGAGCCCAGGCCCAACGGGTCTGGGGAGGCTCCGGCCAGATCGAACATCGCGTCGAGGTTGTCACTGGCGCGGCGCGAGGAATCTAAAATGGGCTGGTGCGGTGACCCTAATCCGAGCAAATCGCCTGGCCTCGAAGAGGCTTCCGGTTGTGCCCGAACAGGTACCGCGCCCGGGAGTCCGAAACCGGCAAGCGGATCGTCCAAAATCGATGATGGCGCGGCCAGGCCGAGGGCCGCGAACGGGTCGTCGATGGTGCCCACCGAGGGGCGTCCCGGCACACCGGGGGGAATCGGCCTTGGCGCAGACGCGCGAGCGGAAGGCACGGGAACGGCAGCCGGCCTCGCTGCAGCCGGCGGCTGAGCGGCCGGCTGGGGCTGCTCAACGGCGATCTCGTACTCCGCCACGATGACAGTATCGCCGGGCCTCAAGGGCGACGACTCACCTGGACCAACCTCCGTACCATTGACCACGATAGCGCTGGCTGATCCGGTGCAGCGGATGAGGTAGCCTTGGCCAACCCGTTCGATGCGGGCCTGCTCACGCGAGATGTGACGCCCCGGATCGGGCAGCACAAGCGTGCAATCGGGCGAGCGCCCGATTGTCCCGCCCGCGTCGAAACGTGCTTGTAGCGGAGCGGCCAAAGCGTTGCCCATCTGGCTGACGACACGAAGACTCAACATGGAAGTGGTCATGAACAGAAACAGTTTAGGAAAGATACGGGATACACGTCTCTAGCACCATAGTTGTAGTCGACCGCCGTACATCACCCGTATGCTTGTGAGCGATGTTATCGGGAAGGTATTCTCGCTGCACAAACTTCAAAGTGGAGAATCCGCATGAGCATGCAAGGTCTAGGCACCGATGGCACCCAGGTTTCATCAGACGGC
>JAYVOV010000562.1:0-3925 GCA_043757735.1 Burkholderiaceae bacterium | reverse complement strand
GCGATTTTGGCGTCGAGGTCAGGTCTCAAATGGCGTGCAGTCGTCCGGATAGGGCAGCAGCGCCTTGGCTGCTTCGATCCGGAGGGCCAGTGGCACGGCGTGATCGTTCATGACCGCCAGCAGAAAGCGCCTGGGATCGAGACCGCCGGGCGAGACCGCCTCGCGGCTGCCGGTGTCGAGTGTATTGGCACCGGTTGTCGGCGCTTCCGCACCCGCTCGCAATGTCGACGGCGTGAGTTGCTGCAGGGCCGCTGCCCACGCTGTCGGTTTGATGCTGTCCAGGTCACGAAGCAGATTCGCCTGGCCTTCGTCGCTGGGCGCGCTGTCGAGCCAGGGGGTGTCGGCGAACAGGGGCACGAGGTCCGACGCCACGAAGACGGACCAGTTGCCAGTCTGCGCATGCAAGGCCGGCACCTGCCGAGCGTGCACCAGCGCGCCCGCTGATGATGAGGTATCCAGTGCGGGCAGCAGGCGAAGCCGCCCGGGGGCGACATCGGGCAGATAGCGCGAACGCAATGACTCCAGGAACGCATGCGCCTGCGGGACACTGACAGGCGCTGCGAGCGAGAACCAGAGTTGCAGCCCATCCGTCCCGGAAACGGCTATGGCGGGAGCGGGGAGCCCTAGATCGGCCTGGGCGCCGCGCCACGCCTGCGAGAGCTGATCCCAGTCGGCCGGTCTGGCCAGTTCCAGCACCAGGGCACGCACTCGACCCTGGGCATCGATTAGACCCGAGACATCTGCGTCTGCGCCGGCATCCACATCAGCATCAGCGCCGAGGCGATGCGTCGGGTGCGGGAGGTAGAGGCGATCAAATTCTGCGTGGAGTCGGTTCATGGCGGGGCCGGCGATGGCAAGATGGAGTAGGCGCGACTCTACTTGAGGCGGGCTCCAGACACGGGGTCGGGTCACCCTGCTGGCGCGCTACGGACCGTTCGGGGTGCTGCTGGTGTTCAACCTGACAGTGCTCGGGACTGTTTTGATTGCGAACGTCTGGATTTCGTCTGACACCTTTGGAGGACGCATGAAACCGCTGGCCATCGTCACCGGCGTTGGGCCGGGTACGGGCACCGCTTTGGTCCGCCGCTTCCATCAAGGCGGTTATCGCGTCGCGATGCTTGCGCGCACGCAGGCGCGGCTGGCTCAGCTCGAAAACAAACTCCCCGCTACCTTTGCCGTCCCCTGCGATGTTGCGTCCGCACCGGCGCTTCACAACGCGCTGAGCACGATCGAGGCTCGCGCGGGTGCGGCAAAGGTCGTTATTCACAACGCCGTCAAGGGTGCATTTGCCAATCTTCTGGATGTCGATCCGGCCATTCTGAATCGTAATTTTCAGGTCAACGTCATGGCATTCCGGGGGCTGGCGAGATGAGCGGCGCCGCTGATGGAAAAGCACGGCGAAGGCGCACTGATAGCGACTGGAAATACGTCGGCGTTGCGCAAGCAGCTCTCCGATAAAGTGCCCCCGAAATAGTGTCGTTGAAGGCGATCGCCCCGATGAGCAACGGGAAACTGACAGATGAAATCCTTGCGAAGATCGACGCGCAACTGCAGAAAATTTGACCTCTGGTAGAGCGACTCGGTCGTTCTACTGGATTTCTCCCGGTGCGCGTTCGTCCGTTCGTCGCCAAAGTGGCGGTCGACTCAAGCAATGGCGCGCTGGGTGTGCACAGGGTTTGGAGCGCGACCGCTACCGACCGCTTGAGCTTGATTCCACTGGCCTGACCAGCCTGTGCAGCACGATCTGTGCGCCGACCGCGGCAAGGGTGAATGCCAGCATCAGCAGAGCCAGATTGATCGACCCGTCGTGGCGCATCCAGCCGACCGCGTAGCCGCCCAGCGCGCCCGTGAGCTGGGGCGTCAGGCCCACCACCGCCGCTGCCGAGCCGGCCAGTGTCGGGATCAGGCCCACAGTGCGGGCCAGACAGGCCGGCATCAGCAGGCCGTGCCCCAGACCCATGAACGCGAGCGGCAGGCAAAACGCCAATGGCGACTTTGCGCCGGCCAGCCCCAGTACCAGCAGCAAGGTGACACCGCCGACCGAGGCTGTCTGGCCCCACGCCATGATCCGTCGATCGCCATGGTGCTGGATGAGCCGGCTGGCCAGAAAATTGCCGAAAATGAACGACAGGGGCACCGTCATGATGTACCAGCCGATACTGGCCGGGCCAACGCCGTAGCTGCGCAGGACGATCGGCGCGCCGCTCAGGAAGGCATAGAACGCCGCCACCGTCAGCGACAATATGGCGACATTGAGCAAAAAGGCCGGGTCGCGCGCGAGGCGCGCGTACGCGGCCAGCATGTCGGTCAGCCAGTGCGTGTCGGCGCGCGAACCTGGCGTGTGCGCCGGCAGCCCCCGCCAGGCGGCGATCAGCAGTGCCAGGGCGAGCACCGCCATCAGCAGGAAGTTGGCCTGCCAGCCCAGGCTGACATGGATATACCCGCCGACGATGGTGGCGGTGGGCGGGCACAAGCCCTGCGCCATGCCGATGTAGGCCATGACCCGCGTGCGCTGATGTCCCTGGAACAGGTCTTGAACAGTTGCGCGGCCGACCACCATGCCGGCAGCGCTGCCGGCGCCTTGCAGGACCCGGGCTGCGATCAGGCTGGCCAGATCTGGAGCAAGAGCAGCCAGCAGCGAGCCGACGCAGGCCAGCGCCAGACCCGTTATCAGGATCCGCCGGCGTCCGTGCCGGTCTGACAGCGGACCGTAGACCAGTTGCAACACGCCATAGGCGATCAGATAACCGCTGAACGTGAGCTGAACGGCAGCCTGGTCGGCCTGAAAGGTCGAGCCCCATTCCTGCATCGAGGGCAGGCAGATGGTCATTGCCAGCAGGCCGAATGCGATCTGCGCCACCAGGTTGGCAATCAACATCGTGGACGGGGCGGGCGCAACGGCGGCAGGGACTGAGCTTATGCTGGACATCACGGGGCGAAGGGATCCGAAGCGAAAGCCCCGCCGGCAAGTTATCACAGGCTGCAAATTCCCCTGCGAGCAGGTGCCTTGGCCGACCAGAGAATGACGCGACGCGGTAACCTGCGCACCGATCTTTTCCTCACCCTGGAGTGTTTTCTCATGCTTGACTCGAAACGCCGAAACCTTGTCCTGGCTGGCGCTGGCCTGGCAGTCGCACCGCTTCCTCGGGCCTTCGCACAGTCGGGATATCCGAACAAGACGCTCAAGATCCTTGTCGGCGCCGCTCCGGGCGGCTTGACCGACGCCTATGCGCGGCTCTTCGCGGAGCAGTTCACTGCCCGCTTCAACCAGCCGGCGGTGGTCGAGAACCGGGCAGGCGCCAGCGGTATTATCGCCACCGATGCGATGGTCAAGTCGCCACCGGATGGCTACACGCTGCTGGCGACGACCACCGGCATGCTGTGGCAGACCCGGGTGCTGTACCGCAAGCTGCCCTTCGATCTTGCCAAGGACATCGCGCCAATTACCGTTTTCCCCTCTGGCCCGCTGGTGCTCGCGGTGCAGGAAAAGACCGGTGTGCGCAATCTCAAGGAACTGATCGAGTACGCGCGCAAGAACCCCTGCACGATGGGCTCATACGCGGTTGCCTCTTTTCCGCATGTGTTCGCCGAGACCCTCAATCGCGACTTCGGCGGCAAGGTTCAGGCCATTCAATACAAGGGTGAAGGGCCGATGTGGATCGAGATGCCCACCGGTGCCACGACCATGGCGGTGGGCAGTTTCCAGGCGTTCGCGACGGTTCGTGACAAGGGCATCCGGCCGATCGCTGTCAACGGTCAATACCGGAGCCCCAAGCTGCCCGATGTGCCGACCATGATCGAACAGGGCATGACAGCGCCGATCGCGCGGCTCGAAGGCGGCCTGGCGCTGAGCGCACATTCGGCGGTGCCGATCGAGATTTTGGATCTGCTCAGCAAGGTGGCGGTGGAAGGCAACGACACGCCG
>JAYVOV010000561.1:0-3934 GCA_043757735.1 Burkholderiaceae bacterium | reverse complement strand
GGATCGTCGGCGCCTCGAGCGGCATCGGCGAGGCGGTCGCCCGCGAGCTGATGACGCGTGGCGCCCGGGTGGCGTTATCGGCCCGCCGCGAGGCGCCTCTGCGCGAACTCGCGGGACCAGCCGTGCAATCAGGCGCGGCGCTGGTCCTGCCGATGGACGTGTCTGACGTGAGGTCGGTGCGCAATGCGCTGCAGGTGATGCTCGATCGCTGGGAGGGCGTCGACCTGGTCCTCTGGGTAGCCGGCACCTATCGGCCGATGCGCGCCTACGACTTCGTCCTGGCCGATGCGCAGCTCATCGTGCAGACCAACCTGGGCGGCGTGCTCAACGCAATGGCTGTGGTGGTGCCGGTCCTGATCGGCCAGCGCAGTGGCGCAATCGGGATCGTCTCGAGCGTCGCCGGGTTCAACGGGCTGCCGATGTCGCTCGTTTATGGACCGACCAAGGCCGCCTTGATCAATCTTGCCCAGTCGCTGTACTTCGACATGCACCCCCTGGGCGTTGGCGTTCACCTGATCAATCCGGGATTTGTCGAAACCCCGCTCACCGAGCTCAACGAGTTTCCGATGCCCGCGATCGTGTCGGCACGCGAGGCAGCCCTGCGCATTCTCGCCGGGTTCGAGCGGGGTGAATTCGAGACCCATTTCCCGCGCCGCTTCACCCTTTCGATGAAGCTGCTGCAATTGCTGCCGGCACGGCTCTATTTCGCAGTAGTCAGGCGGATCACCGGCAGCAATGCCGCCAACGGGGCGCCGCCGCAGTTTGTGCCGGGCGCGCCGATCGTACTGGCGTCATTTGCGCAGGCGGCATCCAACCCGGCCAAGCCGGCCCGGCGCACGCGCACACACACCCGCAGCCAGAAAAAAATCAGCGCCCTGCCATGAGCACGACCGATTTCCGGTCCGCCCCGAGCCTGGTATCCAGACGCATGTTCGAGCAGGTCCACGAGCCCCGATTCATTGTCCACGACTGCGTCGTCGCGACCTGATCGGTCGTCCGCGCCAATCGGCGTGGCAGCCCGCCGGCTGCCGATGCCTATGAGTGCTGCACATGAGTCACACGATGCGGCTGGGCATTGGTACAATAGACCGTCGACACTCAGGAACGTTTCATGCTTTACCCCGAACTCTTCAAGTCGTTCGAGCGTGTACGGTGGAATTTCGACACCGACATTCCCTGGGATCGTTTCGACGCATCGCTGCTCAGCGATGAACAGGCGCGTACGATCAAAATGAACGCGATCACCGAGTGGGCGGCACTGCCGGCCACTGAAATGTTTCTGCGCGACAACCGGGACGACAGCGACTTTTCGGCATTCATGTCGGTCTGGTTCTACGAGGAGCAGAAACACGCGCTGGTGCTGATGGAGTACCTGCGCCGCTTCCGCCCGGACCTGCTGCCGACCGAAGAAGAGCTGCACGCGGTGCGTTTCGAATTCGATCCGGCGCCGGCGCTGGAAACCCTGATGCTGCATTTCTGCGGTGAGATCCGCCTGAACCACTGGTATCGCTGTGCGGCTGACTGGCATTCAGAGCCCGTCATCAAACACATCTACGACATCATTTCTCGCGACGAAGCGCGCCACGGCGGGGCCTATCTTCAGTACATGAAGCGAGCGATCGGCCAGTTCGGTGACAACGCCCGTGCCGCCTTCGCCAAGATCGGCGTCCTGATGGCCAGCGCCAGGCGCACGGCCAAGGCGCTGCACCCCACCAATCTGCATGTCAACAAGGGGCTCTTCCCCAATGACACCGTGCAGAGCCGGCTGCCTGAGCCCGCCTGGCTCGAACACTGGCTCGATGAACAGATCCGATTCGACACCGCCTGGGAAGGCAAGGTCATGGACCGCATCCTGCACAACCTGTCGCTGCTGTTCGAGCGCAGCTTCAAGACCGTCCAGGACCTCAATCGGTACCGCCGCGAACTCAACAGCCGGGTCGCCGCCGCCAGGAACTGAACTGCAAGGGCGCCGGGGTGCATCGCCACGACCTGCCGAGCCGTCTGTCGAGCCACCGCATGACCGTATCCGTTCCCGACGCCAAGTTCTCGACGCAGCTGCTCGCCCTGCTGCCGCGACTGCGCCGTTACGCACGCATGTTGACCAGCGATTCGGCCAGCGCCGACGACCTGGTCCAGGACACGATCGAGCGGGCCTGGTCGCGTCACCAGCAGTGGCTGCCCGGGTCGGACCTGCGCGCGTGGCTGTTTTCGATCCTTCACAACCGGCGGATCGACCTGTTGCGGGGCTCGAAGCGGATGCAGAGCCTCGATGACGAGTCGGCGCCGCTGTCGCTTGACGAGCTGATGAGCCACCCGGCACCGGCCGATGACCGCCTCGGCTCGCTCGACCTGCAGCGCGCATTCGAGCGGCTGAGCGAAGAGCATCGCGAGGTGCTCATGTTGGTTGCCGTCGAACAGTTCTCCTATGACGAGACCGCGCTGGCGCTGGCGGTACCGATCGGCACCGTGATGTCGCGCCTGTCCCGGGCCCGAGCCCGTCTGCGTCTCGAGCTCGCCGCAGGCGAGGCGCCCGCGGCGACCCGTCTGGCGCGGGTGAAGTAGTCGATGCCAGTCGCCGCATGAGCCCATCTCGACCTCCTCCCGACGACGCCGAACTGATGGCCTGGATCGACCGCCGTCTACCGACAGACGGGCAGGCGCGCGTCGACGCGGATCTGACCGCCTGCCCAGGCGGCAAGGCGTTCGCCGAACACTGCCAACGCCAGAACAAACTGCTCGGGCAGGCCTTCACGCCAGCACTCGAGGAACGCATTCCGGAGCGCCTGCGCCAGGCGGCGCTCGGTCCAGGACGAACGACGGGCGATCAGCCAGACCCAATCGGGCAATTCGGCCAATCGGATCCTGCCCATCACGCCGACCCGCCCGGTGCCAAAGCGACTGGATCGGCAGCGCCCGCCCATCGCGCTCGAGCAGGCCCGGCCAATCACGGGCGCTGGCAGATCGCTGCGGCAGTGATCTTGTTGCTGGCGCTCGGGTTCGCGATCGGCTGGACCAGCCGCGATCGTGTCTTCGTGGCGAATGGCGGCGCGCCCTCCGGAACCGGCCTCAGCTTGAACCGCGCCGCCAACGTGGCTCATGTCGCCTACGCCCCGGAAGTGCGGCATCCGGTGGAAGTCGGCGCTTCTGAACAGGCACATCTGGTTGCCTGGCTGTCCAAACGGCTGGGCACGCCCCTGCGCGTTCCGGATCTCGGCGCCCATGGCTATTCGCTCATCGGCGGGCGCCTGCTGCCCGACTCCAGCGGCGCGGTCGCCGCCCAGTTCATGTTCGAATCCAGCAAGGGCGCGCGGCTGACCCTGTTCGTGCGACGCGATGAACAAGGCAGCGACACCGCCTTTCGTTTCGCGCAGGACAAGGGTGTGTCCACCTTTTACTGGCTCGACCGGGCCTACGGCTACGCACTCTCCGGCGAGCAGCCGCGCGAACTGATGCTGACGCTGGCCGACAGTGTCTACCGACAGCTCAACCCCTGATTCTACCGACAGCTCAACCCCTGATCCCATGGCTTGCCTGCCCAGCGAATCGGCCCACCCGGGCGCCAGCGTCGACTTCGAACGCAAGATCATCGCCCCGGACAGACTCGCCGACGCGGCCGCCCGCCTCCCGCGACCACTTGCTTTCACCAACGGCGTATTCGACCTGCTGCATCGCGGTCACGTCACCTATCTGGCACAAGCGCGCGCGCTGGGCGCCAGCCTGATCGTAGCCGTCAACGACGATGCGTCGGTGCGGCGCCTGGGCAAAGGCGACGATCGCCCGATCAACGTCTGCACCGATCGGATGGCGGTCCTGGCCGCGCTGGCCAGCGTCGATCTCGTCACCTGGTTCGACGAGGACACCCCCTTGTCGCTGATCCTGGCAGCCCGCCCCGATATCCTGGTGAAGGGGGGCGACTGGCCCCTCGATCGGATTG
>JAYVOV010000560.1:0-3934 GCA_043757735.1 Burkholderiaceae bacterium | reverse complement strand
GCGGCACCCGCCTGTTGTTCGACGATGTGAGCCGGATCGGCATGGCCGAACGTGGTGTTGCGGCGCTGGGCGAGGCGCATGTCAGTGGCCTCTTGTGGGCGGTTTCACCGACCCCCTTGCTGGCGGACCTGGCAGACGCAGTCGAGGCCGCCGCAGCGCTCGCGCTCGGGGCCGAAGCAAGCGCTCGCGGGCGCGGACTGGGCGGGGCAATCGCGGCGGCATCGGTGGTCGATCCACATCTGCTGCTGGTGCGCGCGGTCGGATCCTCGCCGGAACGGATACGCGCAGCGCTGGTCAGCGCCTGGTCGCTGTTGCGGCCCCTCCTGATCGGGCGCGCGGCGGTAAAACCCCGCATCTGGATGACCTGAAACCCCTCGAACCCGGAGGCAAAACCCATGGACCTCACGCCACGCGAAAAAGACAAGCTGCTGATCTTCACCGCATCGCTGGTGGCCGAACGCAGACTGGCGCGCGGCCTGCGCCTGAACTACCCGGAAGCGGTCGCGTTGATCAGTGCCGGCATCATGGAGGGCGCCCGTGACGGGCGCACCGTGGCCGAACTGATGTCGCTGGGCAAGACTTTCTTGAACCGCAGCCAGGTGATGGACGGCATTGCCGAACTGATCCCCGACATTCAGGTCGAAGCGACCTTTCCGGACGGCACCAAGCTCGTCACCGTCCATCAGCCGATCGCCTGAGCAGCAGCGCATCGCGCGCCACCCCGAGGGAGCCCCCACATGATTCCAGGCGAAATCATCGCCGCTGCCGGCGAGATCGAATTGAACGTCGGCCGACGCACACTGTCTGTTGCGGTGACGAACCGCGGCGATCGTCCGATCCAGGTCGGCTCGCACTATCATTTTGCCGAGACCAATGCCGCGCTCGACTTCGATCGCGCAGCCGCGCGCGGTATGCGCCTGAACATCGCAGCCGGCACCGCGGTTCGATTCGAACCGGGCCAATCGCGCAGCATCGAACTCGTCGATTACGCCGGCACTCGCGACGTTTATGGATTCAACGCGGCAGTGATGGGGGCGCTGGATGCGCCGCCCGCGGCCCCGCAGACCGCCGGGGGAGAACCATGAAGATTTCTCGACAAGCCTATGCCGAGATGTTCGGCCCGACGGTCGGCGATCGGGTCCGCCTGGCCGACACGGAGCTGTTCGTTGAAGTCGAGCGCGACTTCACGATCTATGGCGAAGAGGTGAAATTCGGCGGCGGCAAGGTCATCCGCGACGGCATGGGCCAGTCGCAGGTGTCAAGCGACAAGTCGGTCGATACGATCATCACCAATGCGCTGATCATCGACCACTGGGGCATCGTCAAAGCCGATATCGGGATCAAGGGCGGCCGCATCTTCGCCATCGGCAAAGGCGGCAATCCGGACGTTCAGCCCGGGGTGAACATCGTGATCGGCCCCGGCACAGAGGTGATCGCCGGCGAAGGCATGATCGTGACCGCAGGCGGCGTCGACACCCACATTCACTTCATCTGTCCGCAGCAGATCGACGAGGCGCTGATGTCGGGTGTCACGACGATGTTCGGCGGCGGCACCGGGCCGGCCACCGGCACCAACGCGACCACCTGCACGCCAGGCCCCTGGCACATCGCCCGCATGCTCGAGGCAGCCGAAGGGCTGCCGATGAACCTCGGCTTCATGGGCAAGGGCAACGCCAGCCTGCCGGCGGCTCTGGTCGAGCAGGTAAAGGCGGGCGCCATTGGTTTGAAGCTGCACGAAGACTGGGGCACCACACCGGCGGCGATCGACTGCTGCCTGAGTGTCGCCGACGAGCACGACATTCAGGTGGCCATCCACACAGACACGCTCAATGAATCGGGGTTTGTCGAAACCACCATCAAGGCGTTCAAGGGCCGCACGATCCACAGCTTTCACACCGAAGGCGCGGGCGGCGGCCATGCACCCGACATCCTGAAGGTGGTGGGCGAAGTGAACGTGCTGCCCTCATCGACCAATCCAACCCGGCCCTACACCGTGAACACGGTCGACGAGCACCTCGACATGCTGATGGTCTGCCATCACCTGGACCCGTCGATTGCCGAAGACGTGGCGTTCGCCGAGAGCCGGATCCGACGCGAGACGATCGCCGCCGAAGACATCCTGCATGATCTCGGCGCCATCTCGATGATGTCCTCGGACAGCCAGGCGATGGGCCGGGTCGGCGAGGTGATCCTGCGCACCTGGCAGACCGCGCACAAAATGAAGGTCCAGCGCGGGCCCCTGGCCATGGCGGCCCAGGGCAGCGCCCGTGCCGACAACGCACGGGTCAAGCGCTACGTCGCCAAGTACACGATCAATCCGGCGATCACCCATGGCATCCCTCATGAGGTGGGGTCGATCGAGGCCGGCAAGCTGGCCGACCTGGTGCTCTGGAAGCCGGCCTTCTTCGGCGTGAAGCCGGCGATCATCGTCAAAGGCGGCGCGATCATCGCTGCGGCGATGGGCGATCCCAACGCTTCCATTCCAACGCCCCAGCCCGTCCACCTGCGTCATATGTTTGGCGCCTATGGGCGGGCGCTGGCCAGCACCTGCGTGAGCTTCGTCTCGCAGGCCGCACTGGCCGATGGTGTGGCTGAGCGGCTGGGCCTGCAGCGCCGTGTGGTCGCCGTGAAGAACATGCGCAAGCTGAGCAAGCGCGACATGATCCACAACGACTACCTGCCCAGCATCACCGTCGATGCGCAGAACTATCGCGTTCATGCCGACGGCGTGCTGCTGGCCTGTGAACCGGCCAAGGTTCTGCCGATGGCGCAGCGCTATTTTCTGTTCTGATGGGCGCCCGTGTCATCGACCCCGACCGCGACCGTCCGCCGGTGATCGAGGGTCTGCCTGTGCTCGATCGGCTCGAGCCGGCAGCGGCCCTGCCTGGCGCGGCGGGCCTGGGCGTGGCGGGCCTGGGCGTGGCGGGCCTGGGCGCGGGAGCCAAGCCGCCTGGCGCGCAGGGCAGGCCCGTCGATGCCGAACTGCGGCTGCCCTTCGACGCCCGGTCGCGCAGCCGCCTGCGTGCCCGCCTCGACACCGGCGTGGAAGTGGCGCTGGTGCTGCCGCGCGGCACGGTGCTGCGTGATGGCGCCGTGGTGACCGGGAGCGGCCTGCGCGTCCGGGTTCTCGCAGCCGACGAAGACGTGCTCGAGGTCAGGGCGTCGTCGGCGATCGAACTGGCGCGTGCCGCCTATCACCTGGGCAACCGGCACGTGCCGGTGCAGGTCTGCGCCGATCGCCTGGTGCTGGGTTACGACGCGGTGCTGGCCGACATGCTGGTCGGCCTGGGCACTCGGCTCACCCGCACCTGGTTGCCCTTCGAGCCCGAAGGCGGCGCCTACGGGGCGGTGCACTGAGATGCCGCTTCGGGATGAACCACTCGCAGCCTGGCTCCCGGCGCTGCTGCAGCTTGCTTCGCCGGCCTTGCCGATCGGCAGTTTCAGCTATTCGCAAGGCCTCGAAGCGGCTGCCTGGGCCGGACTCGTCACTGATGAAACGACGGCGCTGGACTGGATCGATTCTCAATGGCGGCAGTCGTTCGCTGTTCGAGAATTGCCCGTGGTGCTGGCCGCTGCAATGGCTTTGCAGCAGGATCATGCGATGTCCGATGCGCGCGAACTCGCCGAGCGCATCGAGCCGCCCGCGATGCTGTCGAACGAGCTCCTGCGGATCGACGAACGCTTCATGGCGAGCCGTGACAGCGCCGAGGCGCGCGCCGAGACCCGGCAGGTTGGCGCGGCCTTGCTGCGCTGGCTGGGCACCCTGCACGCGGACAGCGCCGAGCACCGGCTGGCTCAGACGGTGCATGGTCATCATGGCTGCCTGAGTGCGCCCGTCGGGTTTGCGTTGTGCGGGGCGGTGCAAGGCCTGCCGCCTGCGGTCACGCGCTTCGCCTGGGGGTTTTCCTGGATCGAGAATCAGGTGCAGGCGGCG
>JAYVOV010000559.1:0-3937 GCA_043757735.1 Burkholderiaceae bacterium | reverse complement strand
TCGTTGCAGTCGGTGGAGTTATGGCACAAGGTGGCGATCCGGTCGCCCGGCTTCACGCCGCATTCGCGCTGCCAGTGGGCCGCCAGCGCATCGACGCGTTGGTTCATCTGGACGTAGGTGAAGCGGCGCCCGGAGTAGAGGTCTTCCTGCGCAAGACTGCCCGGCGAATAGGCGCAGTGGTGGGCGATCCAGTCGTATTGCGGCACGTTCATCCAGTTTCCTCCGGGGTCAGCGCATGGCCTTGCCAAGGATGCCCGGGGGGGCGGGCGCAGACAAGGCCCAGCCCCAACTTACAACGCGCTTGCGGCACGCAGCGAAACGAGAACTGAAACCGGGCTACAGCCGCCGGGCCCCAGGACACCAGGGCACCAGGTCACCAGGGCGCTCGGCGATCAAGGTGATGACCGGCCGTTATCGCACCAAGGCCACACCCGATGCCGGCCGTCCTTCGACCAGCGTCTACCCGATGGGCACCTTCAAACAGGACTACGAGTACGTCGCGGGCTCAGGCGACCTGGACGAATGCAACGGGCGAACCGGCGCGACACCGGAGTTCCCCAATGGCATCTGTCACTACTGCACAACGGATGCTTCGCGTGGCGCGCCTGGCGGCGCTGGCGCTGCTGTGGCTGGCGATCTGCCCTGGGGCGAGCGCGCATCTGATGGCCGCGCAGCGCGGCACTCTGAACCTGGTGAACGACGGCGCTTTCCTGGTGCTGTCGCTGCCTGTTTCCGCCTTCGTGGGCGTCGATGACGATGGTGACGGAGAGCTGTCGCTGGCCGAACGGCGACGGCATCAATTCGACATCAGCGCTGCAACTGCGTGTCTGGCTGTTTGGTCGAAAGGCCGACGAGCCCTCTTTTCAGATCACTGTCAGCTGCGGCTTGCAGACCCAATCGCTGATTCTGACCGCGGATCGCGCGCAGCGGGCCATGCTGGCGTCGGGTTGGGCAGTCTTCAGCGATTATGTCGTGATCGGCGCCACGCACATCCTGTCCGGTCTCGACCATCTGCTGTTTCTGCTGGTGGTGCTGGTGTTTGGGTGCGCCCTGATCCACGGCCTGGCGCTGGCCTCGTCGCTGAGCGACTTGGGCCTCGACGACTTCTACCGTCTGAGCAGTCTGGCGGGGTTCAACCTGGGTGTCGAACTCGGCCCGCTGCTGGTCGCCGTGGGAGTGGGTCTCGTATGGGCGGTGATCGGTCGTTGGTGCGGCGACTCGTCCTTGCCGCGTGTGACGCGAGCAGCCGTGTTTGCGGCGCTCACCATTGGTGCGGTCTGGTTCCTGCAGTGGATCTTTGCCGGCGTGATGGCCTGACGCTGGCCGAGGGGTGAGCCGTTTAGTTCGCTGCAGGTACAGATCTGCCCGGGAGTCGGTACGCGCGCCGGTCATCGGGATCACCAGAGGCGACGCCGCGAGGCTGACCCGAAGCACGCAATCGGCTGGCGAGATTTGCATGCTCGAGACGGTCCTTCAGCGTTACAGGCTGGCGCAAAGTACCGATCAGGAAAGCCGCCGCGTCAATCTAATCGGTGATGGGCAGAACTGCTCCCCGCTGCGTACCGACGAGGTCGGCATGGCGAACTCCATCTGCTGATGTCCGACCGGCCGCACTGAGAAACAGGCCACTTGTCCCTGCCTCTTTTCCATGCACGGGCGTGCGAAATTCGGATCTGATCTGCAGACTTTCTGCTGCAGAATGGCCGCTCCATGATTGAACCAGCCATCCCCGTCGTCGAGGCCGCGCGGCTAATTGCGCTGCGTTCGCTCGACATCCTCGACACCGTCCCGAAGGAGCGCTTCGATCGGCTGACGCGCGTGGCACGGCGAATGTTCGGCGTGCCGGACGCGCTGGCCGACGAACGCTTCCACGACAACCCTCTGGTCTCTGGCGACCCTGGACGACTTGACCCAGATGTCGAACCGGTGCGGCTTTCTGGTTTTGGGGCAACATGCATTGAGCCTGTGCAGCAGGTTGCAGCGGCCGGCGTCGCTGTTCTATTTTGACCGCGACGGTTTCATGTCGATCAATGACCGTTTTGGTCATGCCGAAGGTGTGTGCAGCGACAGCCAATTCAGCGTGAGTATCGTCGCCTTCAACGACCGTCAGCACCGGGAGATTCAGGTTCTGCTGGCCGACGCCGACGCCGACGCCTTGATGTACGAGCGAAAGCGGCGCAAGAACGTGGCCTGACCGCCGCTCGAGGTTGACCCATTCACCCGCCCTGACGAGCTCGGCTCGGCGCCATGGCTTTACCGCGGCCTGGCGCAGCGAGGTCAATCTTCGCTGGAAAGTCGAGGCTGAGCGCGCGCGCCGCGCTGGTTCAGCGACCAGAATTCGCGCAGCATCAGCCTGCCGTGAAGGCCGGCTGCGACTGCCACGGGGTGACCCTGAGCTTGATCGAGCCCTGACCAGGGGGCTTGGCTCAGACGATGGAACTCTTCCCTGTGAGCAGGCGCGTAAGCCATCGACCAGCCGGTGAATTCGCGCTCGGCGACAGGCTCGCCGGCCAGCTCGATGAGGCCCTGGTGCCGCGAATCAGCGTGAATGTCGGCATACACGGTCATCAGGTTGGCCCGCGGTCCCTCAATGTACTGCATGAAATTGCCGTCACAGTAGATCAGGAAGCCGCTGATGGCCAGGTCGGTGTTGCGCTTGCGCGCGTGAACGAGCAGCAGGTCCAGCTCGGTACACCGCAGCAGTTTGCAAGCGGTGCTCACGTAGATACAGGCATGCAGATCGTTCATTGAGCGTCGGCTCTCGTTGTTGTTCGAGGTGGTGCCTGGATGTAGCCCGGTATCCGCGACGCGAAGACGGTCAGGTCGAGCGGCTTGGACAGGTAGTCAATGGCCCCCCAACCCGCGGCAGCGGCGATGCCCTGCTCGCCCTGGTTGCGATCGGTGGTGAAGATCTTTGCCGTCCGCATGGGAAGCCCCCTCAGTTTGATCCGCACCAAAAGAGTTACTGTTTGACGACGGTTATCAAACCATATATCGAACAACCCAGCATCCATGCAACCGTTCATCCACTCGAGGCTGTCCATGACCCTTGTCTGCCTGCTGAGGCGCCACACTGTCCGCCTGATTTTCCCAGACGCTGCGCGGCGGATCCTGCACGGCGCAGCACGGCTGGGGGCCTGCGCGCTGCTGGCCGCGCTGCCTCTGCCCACGGCCAGGCCCAGGTCTACTCTGACAAGCCGTTGCGAGTAGTCGTGCCGTTTGCCGCCGGCAACACCCTCGACATCGCGCTGCGCCAGGTGGCCGAGGTCTACCTGCGCAACACCGGACAGTTGGTGCTGGTGGACAACAGGCCCGGCGGCGCCGGCTTCATCGCAGCGCAGGCCGTCGCGCAAGCCGCGCCGGACGGGCTGACGCTGCTGCTGGGCAACTCCAGCATGCTCACGATCAACCCGCACATCTTTGCCAATCTGCCCTACGATCCCGAAAAGAGCTTCCGGCCTCTGACCAACTTTCTGGGCGCCTCGCTGGTGCTGGCGGTCAATGCGGCCACAGTGCGAGCCGACAGCCTGGCCGAATTCATTGCCTGGGCAAAGCCGCAGGGGGCCAAGGTCTCTTACGCCTCGTTCACTGCCGGCAACGCATCGCACTTTGCCGGAGTGATCCTCAACAAGCGGGCCGGTCTGGAGAGGGTGCACGTGCCCTTCAACGGCACGCCACCGGCGGTGCAAAACCTCGTGGGCGGCCATGTGCAGGGTGCTTTCCTGCCGCTGCTGGCGCCGGCAGGCACGCCGGATGCGGTGATCGCCCGGCTGCACACCGAACTGACCAAGGTGATCGCCAGCCGCGAGATTCGCGACAAATGGCGAGCGCTGGACTTTGATGCCCTGCCCAGCAGCCCGGAAGAATCCGCCCGCTTCGCCCGGGCCGAGTCCAGACGCTGGGCCGAGGCGGTGCGCCTCTCGGGCTTCAAGGCCAG
>JAYVOV010000558.1:0-3945 GCA_043757735.1 Burkholderiaceae bacterium | reverse complement strand
CAGCACGTGACCGGGGGGTGGTGCTATGGTTCAACACCAAGGCACCACCATGAGACGCCGACATCAACACCCTCACACCCAAACAGCACGTCAAGCTGGATCTGCACAACCGTGAGTTCCAGCAATCATTGTCCGGACTCGAAAAGGCGGCGATCACCGAGGTGCTCGGCAGACCATGATGCGGCACATGGCAAGAAGTAACTGAATCAGCCCCTCACCCTCTGGAGTCGAACGATGGACCCTTTTCGAATGCTGGTGCTCGGTGGTGACGGCGTCGGCCCCGAGGTGATCGCGCAGGCGCTGCGCGTCGGGCGCTGGCTGTTCGGGCGTCTGACCCGGGAGATCGATTTTTTCGAAGAACCCTACGGCCTGTCGGCGTTCAAGTCGCAGGGTGAAATCCTGCCGGCGCGCACGCTGGCTGCGGTGCGCAGTGCCGACGCCATCCTGTTCGGTGCGATCGGCGGCGACTACGCCGGCGTGCCGATCGCGCAGCGCCGCGAGGGCAGTGTGCTGCGTCTGCGCCGCGAGCTGGTGCTGTTCGCCAACCTGCGTCCAGTGCAGTACTGGCCGGCACTGGCAGCGAGCTGCCCTTTGCGCCGGGAAGTGGCCTTCGGCACTGACATTGCGCTGGTGCGCGAAAATGTGGGTGGTCTGTACTTCGGCCAGCCGCGCGGTATCGAGACGTTGCCCGATGGCCGGCGCGAGGCAGTGAACACGCTGCGCTACACCAGCGACGAGATCGAACGGGTGGCGCGCTTCGCCTTCGACCTTGCGCGCCAACGCAAGGGGCGGCTGTGTTCGGTGGACAAGTCGAATGTGCTCGAGGCCGGCATGCTGTGGCGCCAGACGGTGAGCGCGCTGCACGAGCGCGAGTACCTGGATGTTGCGCTGTCGCACATGCTGGTCGACAACTGCGCGATGCAGCTCGTGCGCGACCCGCGCCAGTTCGATGTCATCGTGACCGACAACATGTTCGGCGACATCTTGTCCGACGGCGGCGGGGCGGTGGCCGGATCGCTCGGCATGCTGCCGTCGGCATCGCTGGGTGCTGCGGGTCCCGATGGTCGCCGCAGCGCTTTGTATGAACCGGTGCATGGCAGTGCGCCGGACATCGAAGGCAAGGGCAGGGCCAACCCCATCGGCGCGATTCTCAGTCTGGCGCTGGCGTTGCGGCATTCAGTGGCCGACGAAGCGGCGGCGGCTGCCGTCGAGCGCGCCGTGACCCACGCGCTGGAGGCCGGTGCCCGCACCGCGGACATCGCCGCGCCTGGCGAGACGGTGATCGGCAGCGCGGCAATGGGCGATGCGGTACTGGCGGCGCTGCAGGCGGGGAGCCCCTCGGCATGAACCCCGCCCGTCTCAACGAATTACACGCCTGGCAGGCCGCGCAAAGGCTGGCGCGGCGCGATTTGAGCGCGGTCGATCTGGTGCGGGCCTGCCTGGATCGGGTGGCCGAGCGCGAGAGCAAGGTTCACGCCTTCGCGCACCTGGATGCCGACGCCGCGCTGGCACAGGCGCGCGCACTCGATGCCGCTCCGGTGCGAGGCCTGCTGCACGGCCTGCCCCTGGGGGTGAAAGACCTTCTCGACACTGCCGATATGCCGACCGGCTACGGCTCGCCCATCTACGCCGGTCATCGCCCCGGCGCCGATGCAGCGGCGGTCGCGTTGTGTCGTGAAGCGGGTGCGCTGGTTCTGGGCAAGACGGTCAGCACGGAGTTTGCGTACTTTCACCCGGGGCCGACAGCCAACCCGCACAATCCGGCGCACACGCCTGGCGGGTCTTCGAGCGGGTCGGCCGCGGCGGTCGCCGACTGCATGCTGCCCCTGGCGCTGGGCACCCAGACGGCAGGCTCGATCATCCGGCCCGCGGCCTTTTGCGGTGTGGTCGGCTACAAGCCGAGCTGGGGCCTGGTGCCGCGCGCCGGTGTGAAGAGCTTGTCGGAGACGCTCGACACCGTCGGTGGGTTTGGTCGCAGCGTGCGCGACGCGGCCTTGCTCGGTGCGGTCCTCACTGGCGATACCCGGCTCGGCGCCGTGCCGGAATCGGACCGCGCCGCACCGCGAATCGGCTTGTGCTGCACGCCCGAATGGCCGCAGGCCGATCCCGACACCCAGGCAGCCTGGGCGCAGGCCGCAGCCGCGCTGGCTCCGCAGGCCGGGGTGCTGGTGGATGTGGACCTGCCCGGCGAGTGTGAGGGTCTGTTGGCGCTGCAGAAGGCGGTGATGGCCTTCGAGACCGCTCGTGCCCTCAGCCATGAGCGGCTGTCGCACCGGGAGCGGCTCAGCGAACGCTTGCGCCTGCTGCTCGACGAAGGCCGGGCGATCCCGGCAGATGAGCACATCGCCCGCTTGTCCCGTCGGGCAGCGGCACGGCGCAGTGTCGATGCGCTGTTCGAGCGGTTCGATGTGCTGCTGGCGCCGAGCGCCATCGGCGAGGCGCCGCTCGGTCTGGCCGCCACCGGCGATCCGGTCTTCTGCCGCACCTGGACGCTGCTCGGCCTGCCCTGTGTGCACCTGCCCTTTGCCCGCGGCCGGCTAGGTTTGCCGGTGGGTCTGCAGCTGGTTGGCCGCTGGGGTCAGGACCACCATCTGCTGGCTTGCGCTCATTGGGTTCATGAGCGCCTGAGCCGTTGATCTGGCCTGTCTGGCTGGCTTCACCGTGTGTGAGCGGTCGCACACGGTGGGTTCAGACATTCAGGTGCCGCAGTAGGTCTTGTAACTGGCCGACACCTCGGCGGGCGCAGGCCCGGCGTAGTTGGAGCAGTCCGCCCGCTCGTCGAACGGATGCTCAAGCACCGCGAGTAGCTTCTCGAACGGCTCAAGATCGCCGTGATCGCTCGCCGCGCTGAGCGCCTCTTCCACCCGATGATTGCGGGCGATGTAGACGGGGCTGACCGCACGCATCCCCCGTGCGCGCGCGGCCGCGCCAGCCGCCGCGCCTGCCCCTGCCACGTCGGCCTCGAGTGCGGGAACAGGCTCGAGTGCCGGAACAGCCAGCCGCGCGCGCCAGCGAACGAGCCAGTCATCCAGCGCGGATGAATTGGCGTAGAGCGCCCGCAGTCCTGCCGCAGAATCAATGCCTGTGCCTGTGCCTGTGCCTGTGCCTGTGCCTGTGCCTGTGCCTGTGCCTGTGCCCTCGGCCGCATCGGCCAGTCGCCGAAAGGCCTGCGTGTAGTCGACCGCCTGCCCCTGCATGCTGGCGAGGAAATCGTTGGCCAGGGAGAGATCGTCGGGCGCTTCCCCGCACAACCCGAGCTTCAGGCGCATGCCGGCCAGCCAATGGTGTTCGTGGCGGCCAAGGAAGGCGTCGAGCGCGCCGGTCGCCAGCGTGACGGCCCGATCGCTGTCCGCATCGAACAGCGGCAGCAGCGCTTCGGCCAGCCGGGCGAGATTCCAGAGCGCGATGCCGGGCTGATTGCCGTAGGCATAACGGCCGCCAGTGTCGATCGAACTGAACACGGTGCGCGGATCGTAGCGGTCCATGAAGGCGCAGGGGCCGTAATCGATGGTCTCGCCCGACAGGGTCATGTTGTCGGTGTTCATCACGCCATGGATGAAGCCCACCAGCATCCAGCGCGCGATCAGGCTGGCCTGCCGCTCGCTGACCGCCTGGAGCAGCGCCAGGTACGGATTGGCCTGGTCCCGGCAGGCCGGGTGGTGGCGTGCGATTGCATGGTCGGCCAGCCGGCGCAGCAGTGCATCATCGCCGCGCGCGGCAGCGTACTGAAAAGTGCCCACCCGAAGATGGCTGGCGGCAACCCGCGTGAGCACCGCCCCGGGGAGATCGCCGGTGTCGCGATAGATGAATTCGCCGGTGCCCACCACGGCCAACGCGCGGGTGGTCGGGATGCCGAGCGCGTGCATGGCTTCGCCGATCAGGTATTCGCGCAGCATCGGACCGAGCGCAGCCTTGCCATCACCGCCGCGCGAAAACGGTGTACGC
>JAYVOV010000557.1:0-3945 GCA_043757735.1 Burkholderiaceae bacterium | reverse complement strand
CAGCCTTCGACCTTGGTGCGCCCGGCCAGCCAGAACACGGACGCCATCGCCAGGCGCGCCGCTGGCGCGAGTACCGATTCGATCGGCAGCGCCGAGAGCAGATCAGCGATGCGATTGGGCCGGCGGCGCGGTGAAATGACGAAACGTCCGATCGGCGGCTGTGGGCGCTGACTCATTCCCGCGTGAGCCCATGGCCGAGGGCAGCAAAGGCCCCGGCCTGCAATGTGAGCTGCATCAGTCCAGCCAGATCGAGATCGGCTTGCGCATTCAGGGCTGCGACTACCACCTCGCTCAGCCGATCGCCGCGCTGGCAGGCGTCCATGAAGGCAATACCCCCGCGTCCGATCACGACGCCCTCCACAGCAGCACCCGGACGCGTCAGCAGCAATCCCTGCGGCGCCCATTCAATCTCAGCGAGGTCTGGCGCTCGCGCCTGTGCACGTGCTTGCCGGTGCGCGCACCACAGACTCGCCGCCGGTGCCGCCGCGAACCACGCCCAGCGCGCGGCGGCGTGCGGCCGGAGCGCCCTGGCAGCCAGCTGTGGCGCGGACAACCGAGCAACCGCGGCCGGCTCGAGGCAGGGCTCGTCGGCGGCAAACAGCGCTTCGATCGCCAGCCGGTCGGCGCCCGCCACCGCGGGCAGCCAGGTCATGTCGCGCGCCGGCTCGAATGTGGCAAGGAAAGTGCTGAAGCCGCGGCCATAGCGGGCCAGCGCCGGTTCGTCAGGGAGATGTTCGGGCACATAAACCTGCGCCGCGGCGTCGAACCACTCGTCGCCGACCATCTGCAGCACGGTCGGGAAATTGCCGCGCAAGGCGTCCACGCAGCCGGCCATCAGCGTGTTCCGGTAGACCTGGAAGCCGGGTTGCGCGGCCAGAGCGGCGCTGTGCCGCGTATCGCTGTGCCGCGTATCGAACAGCGCGGCCATGAACGTCGCCTGAAAACCAGCCGGATCACGGTCGATCATCGCGAGCCCCGATCGCACTCGGCCAGCAGCGCGTCGAACCCAGGCAGCTTCGCGTCGCGCTCGATCAAGGTGGGACGCGCGCCGATCCGATCGATCAGCCGGTGATACAAGGCCCAGACGCCGTCGCAGACCGGCGAATCATGCGAATCGATCAGCAGGCTCTGGCCCAGCACGGGATCTGGCGAATGCCCGGCAAGGTGAATTTCGCGCACCAGAACGCCCGGAAACCCGTCAACCAGACGGGCCGCATCGAGGCCCAGATTGTGGGCGCTGACGTACACGTTGTTCAGATCGACCAGCAGGCCGCAGCCGGTGCGGTGCGCCAGTTCCACCAGGAAATCGTGTTCGTCCATTTCATGCCCGTCGATAGACAGGTAGTGGCTCGGGTTCTCGATGGCCAGCGACCGTCCCAGCGCGTTCTGCGCCCGATCCAGGTTGTCAGCAATCCGCTCGAGCATGCGGCGCGTACGCGGAAACGGCAGCAGATCGGGCAGGTAATGGCCCTGCCAGGACGACCAGGCCAGGTGCTCCGAGACCAGCACCGGCTCGACACGCCGGATCAGCGCCGCCCAGTTGGCGAGGTGCGTGGCGGGCACCGGCGCCGCGCCGGCCAGCGACATGCCCACGCCGTGCAGCGAAACCGGGTGGTGCTGCGCGACCGCCTCCAGGCCCGCCAGGCGCGGGCCGCCATCGACGAAATAGTTTTCGGGATGGACCTCGAACCACAACCCCTCGCGGCGGCAGTTCTGCGCCGCCGCGAAGTGCTCGGGTTTCAGGCTCAGCCCGACACCAGGATCAGCGGCTGGCATGGGTGCGATCGGATCAGGCTTTGGGTGCCAGCATGCCCATGCCGCCGGGCGTTTTCATCGAGACGCAGCTGCCCTTGGCGACGTACTTCCAGGCGTTGGCCTGGTAGTCGACCTTCGAGGTGCCCGCGCAAGAGGTGCCCGCGCCTGCGGCGCAGTCGTTCTTGCCGGCCATCGAGACGCCGTAGCATTTCTCCCTGGCAGATTTGTCGTCCATTGATTTTTTGTCATCGGCGGCCAGCGCGGCCCCACTGGCGAGAGCGGACAAAGCGGCGAAGGCAACAGCGGCGGCGGTGAATGAGTGACGGGGCATGACGTAAGCTCCTTGCTTTTTGCGGGTTGGCACACCACACCCGATCCAGGCCCACGAGGGAGTGGTTCCCAAGGGTGGGAACACATCAGCGGTGTGCAGGCTAGTTCGGCAGTCCGTGAACGGCGGTTACAGTGGCGGTGAAAAAATTTTCTGCCTGAGCGGCTGGCGATCCCGCCGCACACTGGCCGCCGGACGGCTGTAACTTTTTGCGACCCGGCAACGAATGACAGGAGCAAGGGATTGAGCGGAACGCAGAGCGAGGAGCGGTTGAGGACGCTGATGGTCAGCGCCGCGCACGGCGATGCCACCGCTTATCACGCGTTTCTCCAGGCGCTGTCCGGGCATCTGCGGGGCTTTTTCCGCCGACGCTTGAGCCGGCTTCCAGACGAGGTTGAAGACCTGATCCAGGAGACCTTGCTGGCGGTCCACAATCAACGGCATACCTATGACCCCGATCAACCGATTACCGCCTGGGTTCACGCCATCGCCAAGTACAAGCTGGTCGACATGCTGCGTCGGCACGGCAGACAAGCGCTGCTGGCAGACCCGCTCGACGACGCCATGGAACTGATCGCCCATGACGACAGCGAAGCCGCGCAGGCACGCCGTGATCTCGACGTGCTGCTCGCAGGCCTGCCCGACAAGCAGCGGCTGCCGATCGTGCATGTGAAGATCGAAGGCCTGTCGGTGATCGAGGCCGCAGCGCTCACCGGGCTGTCGGTTTCCGCCGTGAAGATCGGCGTGCACCGGGGACTGAAAGCGCTGGCCGCCCGCATCCGGGGGACCCGATGAAAACCGAAGCCTTGATCGACATGCTGGCGCGCGGCCCGATCGCGGCCGATACCGGCACCGATGTGCGCCGCTATGCAACCGCGATCGGCTGGGGTGGCTTGGGCGCGATGATCCTGATGGCGATCCTGCTGGGCGTGCGCCCCGACCTGGTGGCGGCGCTGTCCGACCCGATGTTCTGGGTGAAACTGGGGTTTGTCACGGTGCTGGCCATCTTCTGCGTGCCAGCCAACCTGCGGCTCGCGCGGCCCGGCGCGCGCCTGGGTCGGGTGCGTTGGGGCATGGCAGCACCGGTGCTGCTGATCTGGCTGCTGGCGGTGCTCGTGCTGGCGCAGGCGCCGCAGGAGGCCCGCCCGGCGCTTATCTGGGGCAGGACCTGGTCGGCGTGTCCCCTCAATATTTCGATACTGTCGGTGCCTGCCTTCGTGATGCTCATGTGGGCGATGAAAGGGCTCGCACCGACCGCGCCGCGCACGGCCGGTGCGGCCGTCGGACTGCTCGCGGGGGCCATCGGTGCGATGGCCTACACGCTGCATTGCCCCGAGATGGCCGCGCCCTTTCTGGCCATCTGGTATGTGATCGGCGTCATGGTCCCGACCGTGCTCGGCGCCATTCTCGGCCCCTGGCTGCTGCGCTGGTAGCGCGTATGCTTCGGGCGCCTTCAACCACTGTCCCGCCGCCATCATGAGCGAAGCCCCATCCAGCCTCCGTATCAGCATCGCAACCCTCGCCGAGGGCCCGCGCATCGCACACGTCACCATCGACAACGCCCGCCGTGCCAACAGCCTGAACAGCGCCCTGATGGAAGCGTTCATCGTCTGCCTGGCCGATCTCGCCAGGGACGATACCCTGCACGCGCTGGTGCTGACCGGCGCCGGCGACCGCGCATTCGTCGGCGGCGCCGACATCGGCGAGATGGCCACCCTGGATGTGGAAGGCGCGCGCCAATTCATCACCCGGGTGCATCGCTGCTGCGAGGCCGTCCATCACTTTCCCACGCCGGTCATTGCCCGCATCAACGGCGTCGCCCTGGGGGCCGGCCTCGAACTGGCAGCCGCCTGTGACCTGCG
>JAYVOV010000556.1:0-3947 GCA_043757735.1 Burkholderiaceae bacterium | reverse complement strand
GGAATGCATCAGCAGGACGTCCGGGATGATCCTGCGGCAATCGTTCTACCGGGTGCAGCCGATGGACCGAGATGCCGGCCTCAGAGCGCTGGGGCTTGACCCGGGCCGGCCCACCGCCGTCGTGCTGTTCGGCGGTCATGGCTCGGCCCAGATGGCTACGATCGCCCGGTTACTGGATGACGTGCAGCTGATCCTGATGTGCGGCCACAACGAGACCCTGGCCAGCAAGATTCGCGCGATGCGCCGGGCGGCGCCGCACGGGGTGATCGGGTTCACATCGAACGTCGGCGCAACCCTGGCGCTGGGCGACTTCTTCATCGGCAAGCCCGGACCCGGCAGTCTGAGCGAAGCGATCCACCTCGGCCTGCCGGTGCTGACTTTCGAGAACGCCTGGACCATGCCGCAGGAGCGCTACAACACGCAGTGGGTGCGTGAGCGGGGTCTGGGCAAAGTGGTGAATTCCGTGCGCGCACTCGCGGCTGCCGCTCGGGCGCTGATTCTCGAGCTTCCCGACTACCGCACGCGAGTGCGCGACAGCCGGAATCGGGCGGTATTCGAAGTCGTCGATATCATGGCGGTCTTGTTGGGCGACACCGGCAAGGCTCGATGATTGGCGCCTGACTCGCCAAGGCCGTCAGGCAGGCCATGGCAAACCAACGCACACCCCACGGAGACCCCCATGACCTACCAGTGCTTCGATGTCACCATCGCCGACAAGATCGCGCATGTCATGCTGAATCGACCCGAGAAACGCAACGCCATGAGTCCCGCGTTCTGGGATGAACTGCCCGAAATCATCGAGGACATCGACCGCAACGCGCGCGCCCGCGTGATCGTCATCTCGTCGACCGGCCCGCATTTTTCTTCCGGACTCGACACCAGCATGTTCATGGACAGTTCGCTCGCTCCGGGCGCGGATGCCCAGCGTCAGGCACATCTGCAGCACGGCGCGCGCTTCTACGACACGGTGCTGCGCATGCAGCACTCGTTCAACGCGCTGGAGGCCTGCCGCATCCCGGTGCTGGCTGCCATCCAGGGGGGATGCATCGGCGGCGGCGTCGATCTGATCACCGCCTGCGACATGCGCTACGCGACCGAGGACGCGTTCATCACCGTATTCGAGATCAATATCGGCATGACTGCCGATGTCGGCACCTTTCCTCGTCTGGTGAAGCTGATCCCCGAAGGAATCGTCCGTGAACTGGCCTACACCGGCCGCCGCATGCCGGCTCCCGAAGCCCAGGCATGCGGGCTGGTCAACCGGGTGTTCGCGGACCAGGCCACGATGCTTACCGAAGTGATGGCAATTGCCCGTGAGATCGCCCTCAAGGCGCCCCTGGCGGTGGCCGGCTGCAAGCGCATGATCACCTACGCGCGCGACCACTCGACCGCCGACGGTCTAGACTACATCGGCATCTGGAACGCCAGCATGCTGCAGCGCGAAGAAGTCGTGGAAGCGATCAGCGCCAATGCGGCCAGGCGGCCGGGGAACTTCGTCGACCTGCCGGTCAGACCGACTCGAAGCGTGAAATAGCGCCACGCAGCCGGCGGGTCCGCTGGGCTGATTGTCGCAGTTCAGCGCGCCGCACTTGCGGCGCCGTGTAGATGGCCAGACGGCGCTGGAGCCAATACTGCGATGCGCGTGAAAACAGCAGCATCAGCCCGACGCCGCCGAACACTAAAAAGACGATCAGTTGAATCACGGGATGCTCTTGCGTCCAGGGTGAGGTTGAGTCGAGCGGAAAACGGCACTCAGACCGTTTCGCCGAACGAATACGCTCACACAGTGTCTGCCGCGATCGTTTCAATACGATGTCCACGCGCCAGAAGCTTGCGCGAAACCTTACCCGCCCGCCACAAAGCTGCGAACCCCCGAGGCGATGAACTGCACCCCTACGCACAGCAGCAGAAAGCCCATCAGACGGGTCAACACCTCGATGCCGCCCGCGCCCAGCCGCACCGAAATAGCCCGCGCGCTGCGCAGCACCAGCCAGGTCAGGACGCAGGTCGCCAGCATCGCAAGCACCGTCGCCGCATAGGCCACCGCCTCCTGCCCGGCCCCCTTGAGCTCACGGATCTCGGTTGAGATGCCGATCACCACCGCGATGGTTCCCGGCCCGGTGATGCTGGGCAGCGCCAGCGGAAAAAACGCCGGGTTGGCGTGAACTTCCGTCTCGGCCGAGCCGATGCCACCGCGCCCGAACAACATGCCGTGCCCCAGCAGCAGCACGCAGATGCCTCCGGCCACCCGCAGCGCGGGGTACGACACTCCGAACAGATTCAGGATCAGACCGCCGGCGAACAGGCTGACGATGAGAATGAAAAACGAATAGACGCACGCGTTGAACGCCAGATGCCGCTGATCCGGCCCGGGCAGCGGCGCCGCCAGCGCGGTAAAGAGCGGCAGCGCCGATGGCGGGTTGATGATCGTGACCAGGCTGAAAAAGCTGCCTAGAAAAAACGTCGCGGCCAGCTTCATCAGCACGGCCGAGGTCATGATCTGAAACCCTTTCCAAGGCTCACTTGAACGACACCGAGACCGAGGGGTTGCCAGGCAGTCCGTCATAGACCGCACGCACCTGGAGCCCCGCTTTGGGCGGCAGCAGCCGCGAGAACGAACCCAGTGAGAGAAGGTCGCCCGCCTTCAGGGTGATACCCGACTTTTTCAGGTCGTCGGCCAGCCAGACCACCGCATTGAGCGGATGTTCGAGGATATCGCTGCCCTTGCCGGTGTCGAGCACCGTTCCCTCCCCGTCCAGCAGCCGGACCGTCATGCTGCGCAGGGCTTCGACATTGGCCGCAGTCGGCGCCAGCACGAGCGGCGCGCCGAGTACGCCGAATCGAGCGCCGACATTGATGTAGTTGATGGCCGGCCCGCCGAGCTTGCTCGGATCCTGCACCACCAGGTCAGGCAGTTCGATGAACGGCCGCACGCTGCTCAGCTCGGCCAGCACGGCCAGCGGCGTGCGCGCATCGTGGATTGCGGCGCTCTTTACTTCAACAACCAGATCGGCCTCGAACAGCGGCCTGGCGCCGAATGCCGCCGGCACCGAGGCGCCGTCGGCCAGCAGCATTTTCTCGTAGAGCGTGCCGCGCACCGGCGCCGCGTAGTTGAAACGCTTCTGCACCGCCGGGTTGGTCAGCCCGGCCTTGTAGCCGACCACCCGGCCATAGTGCTGCCCGAGCTGACGGTTGAACTTGTCGCGCCCGCACACCGCGGCCGCGACCGACAGATCGGCTGGCGGATTGGACACCGGCTGAAGACTGACGAAACGCGCGGTGAGTGCGCGCACTTCGGCATCGCTCGGGCAGCCGACGGGCTCGGGTGTCATCGTTGCGCAGGCAGACAGCAGCCCGGCCAGTGTCAGGGGCAATATCAGGCGTTGGTTCATGGCTTCTTCTCCTCGCTGGTCCGGCTCGCAAGCGACTCCGGATTCATCATATTGACCGGCGCAAAGGCTGCTAAGGTTGCTAGATTGTTCAACGCGGTACCGAAATAAAGCGCGTAGCTGTCGTGCCCGACACACCCGATGTGCGGCGTGGCCAGCACGTGCGGATCGGCGATCAGTGTCAGACGAGCCCGCCGGCGAGCGGATTGCGATCGCGGGTGAGCAGACCACGTTCCTGCAGACGATCGAGCAGCACTGCAAGATGGGGCGGCGAAACGTTGAGCGCCTGCGACAGCTGTTTTTGCGTGAGCAGGCGATTGGCGCGCAGCACCACCAGCACTGAAAACCCGAGCGGGCGCAGCTGATAGACCGACATCCGTTCGATGAAGGTCTTGTGGATCTGGACATAGGCGCCCCGACCGGCGCTTACTTCGTGTATTTCTGAATCAGGCCTTTGGCGTTGTCGAGCAGCTGTTTGCCGTTGATGCCCTTGCCGCTCATTTCCTTGATCCAGTCGTCGTCGACCTGATCGGCGGCCTTGCGGAAGGCTTCGTAGTC